>PAQU01000049.1 GCA_002709395.1 Roseibacillus sp.
GGTTCGGTGAAAGGTTGGGTGGGAAGTTCGGTGGGAGGTTGGACGCACGGATTGCGATAGGGGTCGCTAGAAATGGCCTTGGCTGGTTCGGTGGGAGATGCTCCCTGCTTCTGAAGTCTTGCAGAGGAGCAACCCCCAATCCAGTTGGAAATTGGGATATCGAGCCTTGGCCCGAGCTGGCACAGGGGCCAGGAGACTCTACCCCTAAACACCGCTTCGTCAGCAGGGTTTTGTTCGAAAATCAGCCGATAAAAGGGTTATGGCCGATTTCTTCTCCGATTGTTGAAGCAGGACCATGACCGGGAAGCAGTTCGGTCTTCTCCGGAAGGGTAAGGATCTGCTCCCTGATACTCTGCATCAGGAGAGCGTGATCTCCGTGCGGGAAATCAGTGCGCCCAACTCCGCCGTTTGCGAACAGGGTGTCTCCAGCAAAAAGTTTTTGAAAAAGTGCCACGTGGAACACAAAAGAATCCGGAGAATGTCCCGGGACGGACCGCAGTTCAAAGTTGATACCTGCCAGCGAAAGGGTGCCGGGAGACTNATCNAGGATGTGGTGAACTTCGAACTCTTGAATCGTAACCGGGAGGCCCCACTTCTCCANGGTATCAGTGAGTTGGAGCTCAGGTCGGAACGGTTCGGAAGCGTAGATGGGGATCCCCGCCTGGTCGAATAAGGCCGCATCCTCGATGTGGTCAAAGTGCTGATGAGTGAGTAACAGACCGGTCGGTTTAATATCAGATTGTTTGCAGAAGTTAAACATTCCTTTTGGAGCATCTACTGCGATCGCTCCATCTGGTCCTTCTAGCAGGTAGCCGTTGGTCTGGCAGAATCCACCGCAGTGGGTAGTGACTGTCATAAGTAGAAGGTTCTATCTCGGTGATGGNCGGTTGCAAGTTACTCCAGCAACAGGGAGCAATAATTTCTCTAATAACATTTTATATGTTAGATAGCGTGAGAGGTCTTGTAATCTTCAAAGGGGCTCCTGCTGTGACGAGTGCGATGGGAGTTGTTTTCAGGCCCAGGTATGCGACGCCACGGACTGCCCCCTGTTACCTCGAGGTTCGTAAAGGCCTGTTTTACAGGTATTTTTTACCCACCAGAATGGCCCTGACATCACCGATAAAGACTTCGCTTCGAATTTCTATGGGTAAGCGCTCCCGGTCATCACTCANCCACAGGGTGGNCTTTTTCATCTTGTCGTAATCAAGCAATTTCCCATCCGGGCCAATCTTATTAAGACTGAGATCCATCTTGAGGCAGTTCAGACCCCGGTGGGCTTCGCGCCGGAGGACCTTGATGCGAGCAAGATATGGGCTGGCGAATGGATGGACGACCATGACGGTTTCNTGGCCGGTCTTGAGATCAAGACTGCGAAGATAAAGCAGGCTGGAGGCGAGGTCATAGATGGGAGCTCCCGAGAATGAGAAGGTCTTATTCCGAGTCTTCGAAGGCTTGCCCTTTTGTCGAGGAGTCGTGATCTCCCTGCTGCGCACGGAAGGTNGGTACCAGTTGTTTGTTTCGCAACGTGTCTTTCGCGTGGTTTCGGTAGCGGTGAACATTGACGGCAGGTAGTTTTTTTTCCCGAGGAAAGACGTGAAGCTGTAGTCGTAAGGATAAATTCCCCTCGCGAGACCGGTGCTCGATCCGTAGATCTGGGTGATCAGATAACGGGGATATCGGGGGTCTTTACGACCGATCAGAATATTCATGTCCCCGGAGTTTATTTTGCCATCCCAATTCATCTGGTAATGCAAATGAACAGGCTTGATAGTGCTGAAGCGAGGGTCTGGCGGCCTGTTAGTGACCTCCTTCCGCCAGTCGGCCATAAGGGGAAGAGTAAGCAGAAGAATCGCGGTGGGGAGTAAGATGGCGAGTTGCATTAGTTCCCTTTTTTGACGTAAGCGGGGGTATTTGATTCAAAAAACAGGAAGGTCGGCCATTGGNGGGCCGGCTTGAGGATCAACGATAGCACCCGGTTGGTGGTTTTCCCATCCTGAGGAAAACGGTCGCTACGGCTGCGGGCTGTTTTTATTTGTCCCCGTAAACCTGATCTGGATCAAAGGTCCGTTCGCCGACAAATCGAAGGGCGGCGGGGTCTCCCGGTTTGACTATACGGTAGAAGCAGGAGCGTCGCCCGGTATGACAAGCTCCGGCACCCTGCTGGTCAACAAGCAGGATGATGGCGTCCTGATCACAGTCGGTACGGATCTCAAGAATTCTCTGGGTATGTCCGGAGGTTGCGCCCTTGTGCCAGATCTCCTGCCTGCTGCGGGAGTAGTAGACGGCTTCGCCGAGAAGGAGAGTTTGCCTGAGGGATTCCTCATTCATCCAGGCAAGCATCAGGGGTTCGCGGGTCTCTCCATCAAGGGCGATGGCGGGAATAAGTCCATCAGCACCAAACTTGGGGCAGAACTGATCGGTCTCATCCACGGAGGCTTGGCTCTCCCGGGAGCCAAAGCTGATAGTCTGGGAGGAATCCTGATTACTCACGGGCGGGAGGCTGGAGCGATGAAGTGAAAAGAAAAAGCCGGAAATGAGGAGAATCGATGTATTCAGCGGTTTTAATTGCAGGCGGTCCGTGGATTAGGTGGATTAAGGCATGGCGCTGACGGCAGGAATGGCTTTTGAACTGCTGGAGGGGGCCCACCGGAGAGAGCGTCTGGCCCATGCGTTCCTTATTTCCGGGCCAACCGGGAGTGGGAAGCGTGAGTTGGCTGCTCGCATCATTTCCATGATGGCCCCCGCTGGCGGGGTTGGTGGATCCGACCTCTTCGGAGAGTCTGCTGAGTCTTCGGAGGCGGTGGGGCTTGATGAATACGAAGGAGAGTTTGTGCGGATTGTTCGTCCACGTTCGAAATCCCGGCGTATCAAAATCAAGGAAATCAGGGATCTTGAGCGCAGTATGCACCTGGCAGCCCCGGATCATATCTGGAAGGTAGGTGTTATTGTGGATGCAGACCGGATGTTCGATGAGCCAGCGAATGCCTTTCTCAAGACCTTGGAGGAACCACCTCCCGGGTGTCTTCTCCTGCTGCTCACGGCCAATGCCGATGTCCTGCTTCCTACTATCCGGTCTCGCTGCGTGGAGATCGTGCTTCGATCAACAGGCAGGCATGAGGTAATGGAAAAGGAGGAGGTCGAAGCGTTCGCCTCGGTTCTTGCCGGATGCTCCGGGAAGCCTGATGCGCGGGGAGCGCTTCTATTGAAGGCGACTTTTGAGTCGCTGCTAGCACGTCGAAAGGAGGAGATTGAGAGGGCGAACAAGGAGGCTCTCAAGGAGGAGGCAGATGCTTATAAGAAGGCGACGGAAGGAGACTGGCTGGACGAGCGGGAAAAGTTTTATGAGGCCATTTCAGCTTCCGAGTATCTTGCGGTGAGGGCGGCACTCGTTGATTGGTTGATTTCTTGGCTTGGAGATGCAGTGAGGCAGAAGGTTGGGGTCACGGAGTTGGATTTTCCCGAGTATGAGAGAGAGACGTCTGGTTTTGCCGGGTGTCAGGAGTTGCATGCCCTGCTGGGCAAGATCGATACCCTCCAGGAGTTGCGCGACCTGCTGAACACGAACGTATCGGAAGGTTTGGCACTGGAGGTAAGCTTTCTCAAGGCGTTTGGGGCCTAGTTCCCGGGGATTTTGTCATTGGGGATCGTGAAATGATCTGGCAGAAGCTCGAATAAGTCTTTTTCAATCGCTGATTTCGTAGCAAATGACGTCCATGGAACGGTTCAAGGACAAGAACGTGGTGGTGACCGGAGCGGGTCGAGGAATAGGGCAGGCCATGGCAGAGGCCTTCGCTGCGGAAGGGGCAAAGGTGGCTGTCCTGAGTCGCAACGAGCAGAGTTGCGGGCATTCTGCCAATGCTATCAACGAGAAGTATCCGGATTCAGCCAGGTCCTATGCGGTTGATGTGGCTGATTTTGGATCCATGCAGGAGTGCGGTAAGGAGATTCTGGCAGAGATGGGCGGAGTGGATATTCTTATCAATAATGCAGGGATCACACGTGACGGTCTGTTGCTGAGAATGAGCGATGAGGATTGGGATGCCGTCCTGGGAACAAACTTGAAGGGGGCCTTCAACTCGGTGAAGGCCTTTCAGCGCTCTCTCATGAAAGCGGACGAAGGCCGGATCATAAATGTGAGTTCGGTTATTGGGCTTATTGGAAACGCGGGACAGGCGAACTATGCCGCATCCAAGGCCGGGTTGATTGGCTTCACCAAGTCGGTGGCGCGGGAGCTTTCCCCGCGAAAGGTTACCTGCAATGCGATCGCCCCAGGATTCGTGCGGACAGACATGACCGATGTCCTCGGAGAGAAGATGCAGGAGGAGATTCTCAAGATGGTCCCCCTCAAGGATATGGGTGAGGTAGAGGAAGTCGCAAATCTCGCACTCTATCTGGCGAGTCCGGAGGCTCGCTATATCACGGGTCAGGTCATTGCCATTGACGGAGGAATGACAATGTAATCGGAGGGGTCGTGCGCTCTCCTGGATTCCTAGTGAGGATCCTCATAAGGCATGGCCTGCTCGGCATCCACGCATTCCATGAGCCAGCTGAAGAGGTTACGAACCTCCTGGTTGTCGCTACGGATGGAATCGAGAGTCGCCCAGTCAATATGGTCGCGTAATTGCGGGCTGGCGATACGCCTGACATCAAATCTTTCCATGAGGGCTTCAGTTTCTCGAGGTTGCGCAGTCAGGATGTGCTCCGGTCCGGGGAGGTCATCGAGCATTTCTGCAGTCAGGCCAAAGGTCGTGATCCCGATTCCAAAGCGATTGCTGAGTTGGCGCAGGGCATCGGCGAGGGCTTCGTCCTCAATCGGCCCGGCATAAAAGAGTTCACCGCCCTGGCACCAGGCGCTGACACTCAGGGCCTGAAAGAACTCCTCCCGGAAACGTTCATGGTTCGGGAGAAGTCTGAGGGTGACTGACTGGAGTCGATACGGAGGAAGTCCAAGGCCGCGCTTCAGGGCAAAGGTGTCATGGTCCAGAGTCAGGCCCTGGTCAACGGGTTCGCCAGCCTCCCAGTCGACGACAACCATGTCCGGGAACTTCCAGAGGTTGCCAAGAGGGGAGTCCTTTGTGAGAGCATCGCGGAACTGGTAAGGGAATCGCCCGTTGACCTCGCAGTAGCGTGTCGCGGCAGCCCTGAATTTCCTGATTCGCTGCAGGGCATGATCGACGGCACCAAGATCTCCGGCAAAGTCCTCAAGGCGACCCTGCGTCATTGAAAGAAGGTCCTGTGCGCCAGCTAATGCAGGGACTGGAGCGGCGCGTCGATAATATCCCTGGCCCTTCTCCACCTTTGCGATGGGAGATGCCGGGTCGCAGGACATGATTGAAAAATGATAACGCAGGGAGGCGTCGGAATAGTCTCCCTCGAGTCGCAGGCGGACCAATCGAATCAGTTCGGTACCCTTCGTGGCCTCCTTGGGGCTGGAAGGGAGGATGTTGGGGAGGATATCGGTCAGTTGCTGGCGTAGACTCATGACGACTTCAGATAGCAGCGTTGCGCGGTATCCAAGGGGTCGGAGAGAGGAGGTCGCAAGCAGCAATGTAGCGCTTTGCTAAAAAATTTCCTAAATAGTGAACAAAGTCCCTGTTATTAACAGGGGGTGAATCGATACTCCCAAAATTATGGATTTTGCAAACGGGCAATTCACCGGATATCCACACTGATTTTGGTGAATAGAGATGCAGAACTTGCGTCTCATTCTTGTAACCGCGATATTAGATCATGACTTTTGGTTCTGTGAGAATCCTGCTTCCGGCCTGTTTTCTTACCATGGGCGTTTTCTGTGGGTTCGGACAGGAGGCGGAACCGGATGCTGACGAGTTGCTTAAGACGGCACGGTTTGTGGCCACGTTACAGCATCAGGATCTGACAGGGCATATCCGAAAGGAGGGGATAAAATTCCCCGTGGGCCTTTACCTGCGAGGCGAGGATATCCAGTTGAGTTACACCAGACCAAAGAGTCGGAAGGATGTTCGCTTTCACATGCGTCTCAAGGAGAAGCATTACGATCTCTTCGAGTTGGAGGATGGAAAGACGGTGCGGTTTCCAGAAGCAAAACTGGGGCAGGCCATCGAAGGAACTGATCTGTCATACGAGGACCTTGCAATGCGGTTTCTCTATTGGCCGAACGGAAAGCTCGATGGGCTTCAGAAGATCAAGGGGCAGGATTGCTGGGTGGTTCGTCTCATGAATCCCACCCAGACAGGTCGCTATGTTCAGGTAAGGGTATGGGTTCATAAGAAGTCACAGGCCCTGATGCAGGTAGTTGGCTATAATGCGGGCGGTCGAGCCCTTAAGAGATTTACGGTTACGGATGTCATGAAAGTGGGGGATGCCTACACCCTCAGGAGGATGCGTGTCGACAGTGTTGATCCGGTCCAGAACCGGGTGATAGGGATGACCTACCTTGAATTCGACAAGCCCAAGGCTGCGGGCCCCCGGCCGAGGGGTCTTCGCTAGATGTGTCCTGCCGGGGTCTCAGGGTAAGGTTTGTTTGTTCGGGGAGAAGGGGCTATCCTTGGAGAGGGATTTTTCATGAGATTCGTGGCCTGATACGGAAGTGTCAAAACGCCGGCAGTTCGTCGTTGCAGGAATGCTCGTTCCCGGCGATGAGTGGTGCATGAGGAGATNGGTAAAGGAGGTGCTTAGCAGCAAGGAGGCTGCCAACGATGTGGTTGTGGCGGGGTGGGTCCGGACGAGGAGGGACTCCAAGGAGTTTTCCTTTCTTGAGGTGAATGATGGAAGTTGCCTCGGAAGTCTTCAGGTAGTCGCTGATGCGGGTATTGATGGATATGAGGATATCCAGGCGATGACCACAGGTGCCTCCATAAAGGCCAAGGGAAATCTCGTCTCGTCACCAGGCGAAGGGCAGAAATGGGAAATGCAGGCGACTTCGCTTGAGTTGGTTGGCACGGCGGCAGAGGATTATCCGCTTCAAAAGAAGCGCCACGGACCGGAGTTCCTNCGAGAGATCGCGCATCTTCGTCCCCGGACGAATCTCTTCGGAGCGGTTTTCCGGACACGAAGTAGACTGGCTCAGGCGGTTCACCGCTTTTACGGGGAGCGGGATTTTGTCTATGTGCACACTCCGATCATTACGGCCAACGATTGTGAAGGGGCTGGTGAGATGTTTGGTTTGACCACTCCATCCGACAGNCTTTCCGACGGTGAATCGTTTTTTGGCAAGGCAGCGCACCTTACGGTGAGTGGTCAACTTGAGGGAGAAACCTTNGCGTGTGCCCTCAGTAATATCTANACCTTNGGTCCCACCTTCCGTGCGGAGAATTCACATACCTCTCGTCATGCCGCGGAGTTCTGGATGATCGAACCTGAGATGGCTTTTTGCGATCTGGAGGGCGATATGGACTTGGCCGAAGAATTCGTAAAGGAGTTAACCTTCGAGATACTGAATGGTCCTGCCGATGATTTTGGGTTGTTTTCCAAGTTTGTAGACAGGGATCTGGAGAAGCGGCTGCGCAATATAGCGGAGTGCCCTTTTGCCCGGATCAGTTACACCGAGGCAGTTGAAATTCTTACGAAATCGGGGCGGAGTTTTGACTACCCGGTAGCCTGGGGGGAGAACCTGCAGTCCGAGCATGAGCGATACCTGACCGAGGAGCACTGCAAGTCACCGGTCACGGTTTATGATTATCCGGAGGAGATCAAACCGTTCTACATGAGACGCAATGATGACGGGAAGACGGTTGCTGCCATGGA
This sequence comes from Roseibacillus sp., assembly GCA_002709395.1. GTDB lineage: Bacteria > Verrucomicrobiota > Verrucomicrobiia > Verrucomicrobiales > Akkermansiaceae > Roseibacillus_B. The sequence goes on from PAQU01000049.1 coordinate 7,726, forward strand.
TGTTCTGGTTCCGGGGATCGGGGAGATCGTGGGGGGGAGTCAGAGGGAGGAGCGACTTGATGTCCTGCAGGAGAACATGAGGCAGGATGGCCTGAGCGAGGAGGCTTACGGATGGTATATGGACTTACGGCGTTATGGAAGTGTTCCGCACGCGGGCTTCGGGCTTGGGTTTGAGCGGATGCTCATGATGGTGACGGGAGTGCAGAATATCCGCGATGTGATTCCCTATCCGCGAACTCCTGGATCCTGTGCGCCCTGAAAGGAGAGGTCCTGTGCGTCAAGGGGTTTAGCAGAGATCACGTGAACTGGTTGATAACCACGATTCCGGGTTTGCTGAACACGCTTTCAGAGGTCAGGAGGGTTGAGGCCTCATGGAGATTGCAGGTTCCGGAGACAAGGAGTGAGGGATCAAGCCTTCCGCTGGTGATCAACTCGAAAAGTTCAGGGTAACAGTGCGCCTGCATGCCATGACTGCCACGTATCTCCAATTCTCTTGCCACGATTTTATCAAATGGAACGGATGATCTCGCAGCCTTTCCGGTCATGAGGCCGACCTGGACGTGAGTGCCTCGTGGACGCAGGCAATTGATTGAGTTCATGGCGGTGATGGCGCTACCGAGCGCGTCTATTGACGCATTGGCTCCGCCATTTGTGAGGTCAGCAATCGCCCCGGGGACGTCATCAATGGTTGAGGCGTCAATGGTTTGGGTTGCTCCCATTTTGCGGGCGAGGTCGAGTTTTCTGCGGTCGATATCGATTGCGACAGTCTGGATGCCAAGAGCGGCCGCGATCATGATTGCGGAGAGTCCAACCCCACCGCAACCGTGGATGGCGAGCCAGTCTTCAGCCTTTGACCTGGCTTGGTAAACCACTGCTCGATAAGATGTCGCAAGACGGCAGCCAAGGCTCGCGGCGGGGATGAAGTCGAGTTCGGGTGGAAGTCTGACGAGGTTTTCATCGGCATGTTCGACCATCACGAACTGCGCGAAGGATCCCCAGGTAGTGAAGCCCGGTTGAACCTGATGTGGGCAGACCTGCTGATCTCCTGCGCGACAGACCGAACACTCTCCACAGGCGCAGACAAAGGGGACAGTCACCCGGTCACCTTGTTTCCACTTGCGGACGTCGGTTCCGGTCTCTTCGACTATCCCGGAAAATTCGTGCCCGGGAACATGGGGAAGGTGGACGTCCGCGTCATGCCCCATCCAGCCATGCCAGTCACTCCGACAGATTCCGGTGGCCTGAACCCTGATGACAACTCCTCCGGGAGTCGGGCTGGGGTCGGGGAGGGATTGAACAGTGAGGGGGCCGTGAAATTCCCGGAAGAGGGCAGCGGTCATGGGGCGGATGAAAGACGAGGAATGAGCCCAGNCNTCCCGGCTTTTACTTCCCGCCGAGAATCATCTTTCGGAACAACGCAGAGTGAGCNGAGACTGTAGCCTTGGGGCCGGTGAACTTGGCAAAGATNGCACCCTCCTTNCTTTCGATGATGGCACCGAGCAGGGCATAACCAGGCTTTTCCTCTACAGGTCCACGAGGGGGGCCCGCCTTGAATGTCCCCTCCGCGGAGACAAAGGTTACCCCAATCTCGCCAGCCTTGGCCTTTTCGGTTTTTGGTTTGATCTGAGCCTTTGGNTCGGTGAACTGGCCAAACCAGCGGTCTACATTNGCCTGCACGCCACCACCTCCGCGCGGGCCAAAATGGAAGAAGACAATTTCTCCCTCGGCGGCATCGACTCCNACCATTAACTGGGCTTTGCGCATGAAGGACTTGGGTTTGACGGAAACAAATTCCTTGGGGCTGGAAAAAGTCATGCCCGCTACCTNGAACTCGCCGGCCTGGGCCGGACAGATAAGGATGAGAAGGCAGGCGGCAACGAGAGAGNGGAGTCGCTTCATGGGAGNTTTCCTACCTATCCAGAGCATGGGGGTCAAAGAAAGAAGCACGGCATNTGGAGAAGNGGGAGAAGGCGGTAACTGGANCAGGAGTCCTTCGGGGATGCTTAATTTAAAGGGAATTGCCGCCTTGAACCCAACNCGCAAGGAGTATTNGAGGCTCTGCCGGTTTCGAGGTGGGGGTTGCCAAGCGTCGATTTCCGGGTGGTCTCTTCGNGTTTCGCCATAAAAAAGGCTTTCAAGGCCTGNTTGTAATGGAGCACCTTAGGNTCAGGTCAGGGCCTTGCCGCGGGCGGCAAGCNCCAGGACTTGGACAAACTGCTGAAGGCTTCTCTCTGCAGGAGGCAGGCAATCAAAATACAAGAACAACACATCATGGAAGATTCGATTCAATCAGACCGGAGGAAATTCCTCAAAACCAGCGGAGTGGCGGCGGCCGCTGCCTCATTGCCTGTTGCTTCCTATGCACAGGTGGAGGGTAAAAGTGAAATCAAGGTAGCTCTCGTGGGTTGCGGAGGACGTGGGACCGGTGCGGTATCGCAGACTCTTAATGTCGAGGGTGCAAAGTTGGTGGCAGTCGCAGATGCGTTTGCGGATAAAACCCANGGGGTAATCAATAACATCAAGGGCCGCTTCAAGGAGAAGGTCGATGTTCCNGCGGAACGNATGTTCCATGGGTTTGATGCCTANAAGAAGGCTATCGAATTCGCTGNCATGGTGATCCTGACGACGCCTCCGGGATTTCGCCCNGAGATGTTTGAGTATGCGGTCTCACGGGGAAAGCACGTATTCATGGAGAAGCCCGTGGCTACCGACGCAGCCGGGATTCGCAGGGTTATNGCGGCAGCGAAGGAAGCTGACGCCAAGAAGCTTAAGGTCGTTTGCGGTCTTCAGCGCCGTTACCAGAAGTCCTATACCGCTACTCACCAGGAGGTGATGGAAGGGCGTATCGGCAAGGTGCTCGGGAGTCAGGTCTACTGGAATGGTGGCGGAGTATGGGTTCGTCCGAGGAAGGAGAAGCAGACCGAAATGGAATATCAGATGCGGAACTGGTACTATTTCAACTGGCTTTGCGGTGATCACATCTGTGAGCAGCACGTCCANAATCTGGATGTTGCCAACTGGTTCATGGGGAGTCATCCNACCGTGGCCCAGGGCATGGGTGGNCGCCAGCAGAGGATAGGGCCAGACTTCGGNGAGATCTTCGACCACCACTATGTTGAGCTCGGGTATGAAGGAGGAGGATATACCAATTCCCAATGTCGACACCAGAGAGGCTGCATGAACCGGGTGACCGAGGTGATCATCGGTGAGAAAGGGCGTGCCTACCCTGGACGCATTACTGATAACGATGGGAAGATCATCTGGAAGCTCAACGAAAGGGGTAAGAATCCTTACCAGGTTGAGCACGATGAGCTCCACCGTCACATCAGGGAAGATAAGGCGATTAACAATGCCTATTACACCGCGGAGAGCACNATGACNGCCATTATCGGNCGGATGGCGACCTACTCCGGCAAGGAGTTGAAGTGGGACGCGGCCCTCAATTCTGAGGTCAGCATCATGCCCAAGAATTATGCGTGGGATGCTGACCCGGGGCCAAAGATGGACCCTGACACGGGATTATATCCCTGTCCTCAGCCAGGGGTTACCAAGGTCGTCTAGGGAAAATAGAAATACAGAATCTTCGGAAGCCGGGCCTCAGGGCCCGGCTTCTTTGTTTGCTCCCGGGGCATTATNCCCGCAATAAATCCTCCAATCNCAAAGGGAGGATCTCNGGCNGGTTGCCNCAGAAAAGCGGCGAANGGGTGGCGCNGTGGAACACGGACGCTTTCNGCACCGGTTNTCAGGATATGATTTCCTTTACGACCTTTCCATGAACATCAGTCAACCGGAAGTCGCGGCCGTCATAACGGTAGGTCAATCTCTTGTGATCGAGGCCCAGTTGATGGAGGATGGTGGCGTGGAGGTCATGCATGTGNACCTGCCCCTCCACGGCATGGTGGCCATAGGAGTCAGTGTTCCCATGGGCGACCCCCGGTTTGAATCCCCCNCCAGCAAGCCAGACCGTGAANCCGTCAGGATTATGATCACGGCCNGTTCCCTTGTTTTGAGCGTAGGGAGTGCGTCCGAATTCGCTCCCCCACCACACGATAGTGTCTTCCAGCAGGCCCCGGCGTTTGAGGTCCTCCAGCAGTCCGGCGACAGGTTTGTCGGTAGCCCGTGCGTGTTCGATATGCTTGGGCATGTTCGAGTGCTGGTCCCAGGCTGGATTGTTGGTATTGTCGGTATAGTTCACCTGGATGTAGCGCACGCCTGCCTCACTTAATCGGCGGGCACGGAGACAGTAGCGTCCGAAGTTATCCGTGTGCTTTTCGCCGATCCCATACATGGCAAGGGTAGCGGGGCTTTCCTGGGAAAGATCGAGAATATCCGGGGCGTTGCTCTGCATCCGCCAGGCGAGTTCGAAGGAATTGATTACGGAATCAAGATCGTCATCGCCAGGACTCCGTGCGGCTTGTTCGGCATTCAGTTGGCGGAGCAATTCGAACTGCCGGCGCTGCTGTGCAGGGTTCGACTCAAGTGTGGTTAGGTTCTTGATGGTGGCTTCGTCTGCGGGGATCCCGGCCCGCCCGACCGGAGTGCCCTGATAGGTAGCTGGTAGAAAGGCATTGCTGTAATTACGCGGCCCTCCATTACCCATTGCAGGCCCGATGCTGATGAACCCTGGCAGGTTCTGGTTTTCGGTGCCGAGACCATAATTGGTCCATGATCCCATGCTCGGCCGGACAAGATTGATTGAGCCCGTGTGCAGGAAAAGAGTGCTTGGGCCATGGGCAACGCCCTCGGTATGCATGCCCTTCAGGAAGCAGAGTTCATCGACGTGCCTGGCCGTATGTGGGAATAGTTCGCTCACCTGCTGTCCGCATTGCCCGTATTGCTTGAAGTCCCAGAGAGGCTTCATCACGCGGTGCTCGACGATCTTTCGTGTCTTCGCCAGTGTCCGGGCGTCGTCGAACCGGACCATCTTTCCATCGTCGCGGAAGAGGTTCTTCTTGTAATCGTAGGAGTCGACGTGGCTGACCCCGCCGGCCATGAACAGAAAAATTACCCTCTTGGCTTTTGCGGCGTGGTGCAGGATGCCGGGGTTTGGAACTTTCCCCTCGGCCATCGCCTGCTGGTGAGCCATCGCGCCCATGGCGACCCCGCCAAATCCACAAGCCATGTCACGCAGGGCGGTTCGGCGGGAAATGTGGTCTCCGGGGTGCATGTTTAATGAGCGGCGGTCGGCTATGTAATTACCGTACATCTACCAGTTCGGGAAGACATGATCTTCTCTGGACCTAATTGAGATAACGGAAATCGAGGGAAGAAAAAAGGCTCTGAAATACCTGAGTCCAGGCGGTGTCGGCGTCTTCGGCCTTTTTGACGAAGTCGAGAATGATCTGTTTTTCCCGGACAGTCGGGTTGCGGCCGAGTGCGAGGAGATAGGCGTAGTCTATCTTCTTGGGTGCATCAGTTGAGGCTTTATCTGCCAGTAATCGCGCTGATGCTGCAATTGCCTGCTGCTGAACGAAGGGATTGTTCATCAGGAAGAGAGCCTGGGTGGCGACACTGCTGGTGGTTCGCTTGCCGGTAACGAGATTTGGGTCTGCAAAATCAAAGACCTCCATGATCTGAGGCAGGGTATTGCGGAACACAGGGGTGTAGATGCTTCTACGGGTTCCTTCGAACTTGTAGCCGTATTCTGTTTTTGTGCCAGGTTTGACAGTTGCACCCCCGAGGGATCGGTCGAGGGACCCGCTGACGGCAAGGATGGAGTCCCTGATAGCCTCTGCCTGCAAACGTCGGCGGTTCTGACGCCAGTGGAGGAGGTTCTCGAGATCGAGTTTTTCCTGAGCGGTGTCAGTAGAGGAGCTTAATTGGTAAACACGTGAGAGCATGACCTGCCGAATCAATTTCTTGATCGACCAGTCTTCCTCCATGAACCGGAGAGCAAGATGGTCGAGAAGTTCAAGGTTGGTGGGTGACTGGCCCATATGACCGAAGTTGTCGACGCTGCTTACGATTCCCCGGCCAAAGAGATGGTGCCATACACGATTTACGAAGACCCTGGCAGTAAGTGGGTTTTCTGGGCTGGCTATCCAGTCGGCCAGTTCTGCCCGGCCACTCGCATGCGGGGGGAGTTTCGGTGTAGGTGAGCTCTGGAGGGCCTTGATGAATCCCCGGGGAGTCTTCGGGCCAACGTCGTGGACATTGCCGCGCAGGGCGATATTGATGTCTCCCGGGTTTTTGTCCTCTTCCGCAGCAATGACCCGGGGTGACGCCGGGGGTTTTTCCTTCAGGGTCTTGAGCTCGCTCTCCAGTGCCTTGATTCTGGATCTCAATTCCTGCAGTTGCGGAGCGGAGGCTGCTTCCGGGCTTTGCTTGGCAGGGCCATCACTTCCGTCGGGTATAAACTGTACGGCGTCGGCAATGACGTGCGCAGTGGTTGACTTGTTGGAAATGACTACGGCCTCCCACTCTCCGACGAGAAAGTCGTATGTTCCCAGTGATATGAAGCTGCCGTCGATGGGAGGAGGCTTGGTCTGGTCTACATATTTGGTAATCTCTCCGTCCGCGTGGCGGATCAGCACAGGGACCCTGCGATCCCGATTGGTTCCTTCGGTGTAGGAGACCCTGACTTCGAACTTTCCATCACCCGGGATCTGGACCTTGTATGCGACCTCCTTCTCGCCTTTTCCGGCGGCTCCATCATGAATATAATTTTCGGAAATAAATCCGGGGTTTGATGTTGAGCGGGTCCATTCTCCCTTCAGCCTGGCTTGCAGGTCATCAACGACAATACCGGAAAGGGAGGCGACGGGGATCGCAGTCTGTCTCTTGCCATTTGTGGATTTCCTGAGGGATGCGATTTCCTTCTGCAGGGCGTCGATGCGCTTCTTCCTTTCTTTCGCGCGTTGCTGGGCTTCGGGAGATACGGGGAGTGGCCGCTTGTTCCAGGTGGATACGTTGCTGTGAACCACGACCTTCGCGCCCTTGAGGATTCCAGCCATTCCGTAGTAATCCTCTGTGCTGATTGGATCAAACTTGTGGTCGTGACATCGGGCGCAGCCAATGGTCAATCCCATGAAAGCCTTGCCCATGGTGTCGAGTTGCTCATCTACGATATCCATTTCGAGGACAGTCTTGTCCTGTAATTCATAGTTGGTGGGTCCGAGAAGGAGGAAGGCTGTTGCGATGAGAGCCTCCTGTTGTTCTTCAAGGCTCTCTCCGGAGAGGAGGTCTCCGGAGATCTGTTCCCGTATGAACCGGTCATAAGGTTTATCCGCGTTGAAGGAATTAACCACGTAGTCACGGTAACGCCACGCTTCACCGAAGAGGAGCGTGCGCCCGCCACCTGTTGATTCGGAATAGCGGGCGATATCAAGCCAGTGCCTGCCCCATCTTACGCCGAAGTCAGGACTGGAGAGCAGTTCGTCGACGAGGTCTGCAATGGCTTTCTGCCGGTCGCTGGCGGCGGCGCGGTGAAAGGCCTCAGCCTGACCCGGAGTGGGAGGTAGTCCAATCAGGTCGAAGTAAATTCGACGGAGAAGGGTGTTGGTATCAGCGTCTGAAACCGGGTTAAGGCCCTTCTGTTCCTGTGCTGCCAGGATGAAGCGGTCGATTCCGGTATAAGGCCAGTCATGGTTCGTAACTTCAGGGGGAGGCTTTCCGGCAAGCGGCAGGAAGGACCAGAATTTCTTCGCGGCTTCCAGGTTGAGCTGGGTCTCCTCCGTTGAGCCTTCCGGTGAGTCACGAGGGTCCGGGGCGCCCATGGCGACCCATTTTTCGAGGTGCTCAATCTGCTCGGAATTGAGTTTCTTGCGGGGGGGCATCTGCAGTTCAGGATCCGAGTGTCGGATGGCCTGTATCATCAGGCTCTTGCCGACCCGACCGGGAATAACTGCGGGTCCGGAGTCACCGCCTGCCAGGATCCCCTCACGGTAATCAAGTCGCAGGCCGCCCTTCAGTTGGTCTGAATCAGCGGAGTGGCATTCGTAGCAATGCTGAACCAGAAGGGGGCGGACATGTTTCTCGAAATAGGCGATATCAGCTGTGTCTACGGCATATGCCGACACGCAATGCACGATAACGATGAGGATCTGGAAGGCCGCCTTGATGAGCTTTCTAACGATGGATTTAACTGGATTTTTTCAGCAGGAAGATTTTCTTCACCGCTGGGCAGGGACATATTCCCGCCACTTGGCGGTTTCAGCCAGATTTAAATGCCCCACGGCTACCCGTGGAGAGTAACTCTCTCACCGGTCCCGTGAGCTCCCTGGATTGACGTCGGGGAAGAAGGAAATGACTGATTCCGTGCTAGTTATGGGGTTCTGCAGCCCTGGTTTCAAAGCGCATGAGCTCCTTGCGGAAGGTGAGTTCAACGTTTCCTGTCGGGCCATTACGGTTCTTGGCGATAATAAGTTCAGCTTTGCCCTGATTGGCCTCACGATCCTGATCGTTATCGTCTCCACTGGCAGTGGGGTCGTCGTAGTATTCCTGACGATAGAGGAGTCCGATAAGGTCAGCGTCCTGTTCAAGGGATCCGGATTCCCTGAGGTCGGACATACGTGGCGCGCCTCCTCTCTGCTCGGGGCCACGGTTCAATTGCGCGAGGACAATAATCGGGATATTGAGTTCCTTTGCGAGGGCTTTCAGTCCAGCGGAGATTTCGGCAATTTCCCGTTCCCGGGAACCCTCAGCTTGACGGGATTGGGAGCGCATTAATTGAAGGTAATCGACAGCGATCAGGCCGATCTCGGAATCGCGTTTCTTACGGCGGGCCTTTGCCCGGACATCGCCGATAGGGATCGCCGGGGTGTCATCGATGTAAAGTGGAGCTGCCTTGAGTTGCTTGGAGGCATCCAGGATATTAGTGAGCTCTTCCTTTGTGGGTTGGAGACCGGGGCGAAGATTGGCCATGCTGTAGCGGGCTCTCGAGAAAAGGAGGCGTTGGACAATCTGCTGCGCGCTCATTTCGCAGGAGAATACCAGGGTGGGGATTTCCTGGTCGATTGCCACGTGCTCGACGATGTTCATCATCAGGGAGGTCTTTCCCATTGAAGGGCGGGCAGCGATGATGAACATCTCACCAGGCTTGAGCCCCTTGCTCATCCGGTCGAGTTCGGTATATTTGGTGGACACGCCCTCGAGAGGGCGCTCGTTATGCATGAATTGCTGGAGGACCTCGATGACTCCCTCAATCAGGTCGCCGACCTTGGTTTCACCCTGAACTTCTGAATCCTCCTTGATAGAAAAAACCTTTGCTTCGACCGTGTCGAGAAAGGCCTGCACATCTTCGGGGTCCTCGTAGGCCTTGCTGATCGACTCCGTGCAGGAGGAGATGACAGAGCGCAGGATGTGCTTCGACTTGACGATTCCCAGATGGTGCTGGAAGTGCGCGGCGGTAGGCGAATAGGTGTAGATAGCGGTGAGTTCTGCCGGTCCACCGAGGTTTTCGAGGAGGTTGCGGTCCTTGAGTAACTGGGTAAGAGAAACGAGTTCGATGGGTTGGCCCTTTTCGTAGAGTTCGAGGAGCACTTCATAGAGAGTCCCGTGAGCGGGGATGTAAAAGTGTCCGGGAGCAAGGTGCTCCTCTACTGCGGCCCCGATATATTCAGTGGGTTCCTGCATCATCGAACTGAGGATGCTTTTCTCCGGACCAGTGGCGTTGGGCAGGGCTCGAGCTGCCCCTTCGTTGCCGGGGTCCACTACCTGAAGGCGGGGAGAATCCTTTTTATGGGGCGTCTCGGACGACATGGCGGAGAAGAAACTACCGTCGGGGAGCATCGATCGAATCTAAACGGGTGCAAGATTTATTCAGTACATCCTAAATAATGTGGATTAGAGCGGTCCCGAGCTTAAGGCCCAGAGATTTCAGGGCAGAGAGAGCACGGAAATGCCACCCGGGGTGTGGAGAACCCGGGGCAGAACTGTCCTAATTGTTAGGTTGGCGGGATCCCTTAGGTTGAGGATCTCAAACTAATCTGCCGGATCCTCCGAATTGGGTGGAGGGCAGATTTCCGGGTTGCTCCGAGAGAGCGGATCGGAAGCAGAACTAACTGGCAGAAGAACTGCCATCCTCCTTTGCGGGAGCCGAAGTCTCATCCGTCTCAACTGTGACGGTGAGGGTGGTCGTAACCTCCGCATGAAGCTTGATCTCGACATCGCTTTTCCCGGAGCGCTTAAGGGGTTTGTCCAATTTGATGGCGGTCCGCTCAAGTGAGATCCCTTTATCCTCGAGTTCCTTGTGGATATCCATGCTCGTGATCGAGCCGAAGGCCTTGCCTCCCTGGCCGGTCTCAAGGGTAAACTTTGGTTTGAGACGGCTAATTTTTCCTGCGAGTTCCTGAGCCTCGGCGAGTTCCTCTGTCTCCCGTTGTGCTCGCTTGGCCTGCAGGGACTCCAGGTTTCGAAGGTTGCCCTTGGTGGCCTCAAAGGCCTTCCCTTTCGGAATAAGGTAATTCCGGGCGTAGCCTGCCTTCACCTTTACCACATCGGCTTCGGATCCAAGTCCGGTGATCTTCTCGCGCAGAATGACTTCGGTAGTGGCCATGGGAGTTGTTGTGAGGTTTCTTCCGGGCGCCCGGGGCGCCGCAGAGGGCGCCGGAAATAGGGGCGGGGAGAGGTCCGGTCAAGGAGTTAATAGCTGATAAGCCCTGCTTTGTGGAGATTTCAGGGAAGCCTCCAAGAATTTTTCAAGGCGCTGTAATTCTCTCTTGGAAGGAGGACATAGAGAGGATTTCGACCGGGGTCTATGAGGGCAATGAGAGCACGAAGGTGTTTTTCAGGCATGGTGGTGCATCCCGAGGTGGGCCTGCTTCCCTTGTCACGCCAGATGTGGAAGAAAATTGCGGATCCGGCTCCAGGCAAGGGTTTTGGGTAGGTATTATGGGCGATGTAGAGTTTTAGCGAGTGAGGGTAGTCATCTTGGCGCATCTGCGCCTTTTTCTCCCAGACCTTGCTCGGTTCATGCCCGAGAATGAGGTGGCGGTTGTAGTAGCTCGAGGATGGATCTTCCACCCAGAGGTCGCGACTGGTCACCCGGCGATAAGTTAATCCAGGATGTTTGCTGATCGCCTTGTGGTATCCCCATGCTCCTCCGATCCGGAAGACTCCTGCAGGACTGCGCCAATCACCCTCGGTTTTCCTCGGCGAGTCGGGAGCGAGAGGGTGAAGACCGCGGCCCCATGCCAAGCCTTTTTTAGCGCAGCGACCAGCCCATGGTCCTGCCGCCTTTCTCCAGGTTCCGTCAGGACCCTTCTCGTAGACGGAAACCGTGATATGCGAGCTCTGCCAGGTGCTGGTAATACCCACCACGACCTGTGAGCAGTTCCGAGGTAATTCAAATCCCGAGGCTGCGGGAGTGAGCATTAAAATGCCGGCCAGGAGTCGTGCCATGGGGATACGGTATACCAGCCTACCTGGGTTGGACAGTTTTCACGTCATAGACGTATCTGCTCGAGGACCTTGAAGGCTGTTCCAGCCCCGTGAGGGTCGGTAAGAAAGTTGTCCTCGGGAGAACAAGAGGGTTGGAGAAGGGAGCGGCAGTATTCTTCCTGGGTCACGAAAGCAGTGGTCTGGAGCTGGCATTCTTCTCCCCAGCGAATGAGGTCATCAAAGTTGACGTCCGCGGTGAGGTCCTGCCTCCCTGCGAGTCGGTAGAGGTCTCTTCCCGTGATACGCTCGTGCTGAAAATAGCCGCGGATAGTGCCAGAGGGGTTCCGGTGATAGATATCGCGCGAGCTGCCTCCGTAGTCGACGGTAAGAAGACGTCCCTCCCTCCATTCCGACACCCATTCCTGCAGCCATCGGTGGTAGCTGGCGTGTATTTCGACGCGCTGTCCGGGTTCCCACGGCTCTTCGAAGAGGGTTGAATCCGGTAGTTGACCAGCAGGATTCCACCGCTCCATGATCCCTTCCTTTTCGAGAGAGAGAACAAGTTCCCGCCAGCCGGGATCGCTTTTCTGGAAGATCCGCACAGGAAAGGCATCTACAAGCTCATTGGAGAGAATGAATGCCGTGCCGCCTGCCGCTCGCAGGGCGGTCTTCACATCCGGATGAAAGGTTGTCGTCCGACCGAGGGACTTCTTCAGAAGGGACTGAAGGCGCGGGGAAGGCTCGACCACATGGTAACGCACCTTCTTCCGGAGTGTCAGGAAAGGGGTTCGGATTCGGGACACAAGGGCATTGGCGAGTGCTCCATTTCCAGGCCCAACCTCGATGACATCGCGTAACCCGGAGTTGCGGATGGAATGGGCGAGGGCTTCTGCGAGGAGAGGGGAGAGAGTCGGAGTAGTTGCAAAATCTCCATCAGCCCCGACGGTTTGGATATGCCTGCTGTAGTAACCGTGGTCCGGATCGTAAAGGCATAGTTCCATGAAGCGCTCGAAGCTGAGGCGGTTGCCAGCAGCCTCAAAGTGCGATTTGAGCCATGCGGCAGGGCGAGACTCAGGCTCCGGCATCGGAGTCGCGATCATGGCTTGCCCGAGCAAGTTGGTCACAGGCCTTGAGATCGAGCTTGCCTGAGGCAAGAACGGGAATCTCGTCTACCGGAATGATGCTCTTCGGGCACCACAGGGAGGGAATTCCTTCCTCCATCAATTTGTGGCGCCAGTCCACGATATCCTGCTCGGGGGTTTCGGTTGGGACCGCGGAGAGCAGGCCGATGACCTCTCCCTTCTGTTCGTCGGGAAGCCCTACCACGGCGATCTTCCGTTCCTCCTCTCCATCAAGCCCGAGAATCTTGTTAAGGTGCCCCTCGACTGCCTCATGAGGAACCATTTCACCGGCAATCTTTGAAAAGCGCGACATACGGCCCTCGATATAGAGAAATCCATTTTCGTCGAGACGGCCCACGTCACCGGTCTTGAACCATCCATCGATAATGACCTCGTTGGTCAGGTCTTCCCGGTTGAGATAACCGGGGAACACATTCGCGCCGCGGAGCCAGATGATCCCGCTTTCATTCACGGGCAGTTGCTCATCCGTTGACGGATCCGTGAGCTTGACGGCAATACCGGGGAGGAAGGGGCCTACCGAGCCAAGCTTGCTGCTCGCAATCACCGGGGTTTCCGGGGTGGGGGGGGAGGCCTCGGGGAGGTTGACGTTTGTTGCCGGGGAGGTCTCGGTCAGTCCATAGCCCTCGAATGGCAGCTTCCCGAACTTCTTTTCAAAGGCCCGCGCAAGATTGGAGGGAAGTTTCTCCGCGCCGGTGACCACGAAGTCGAGGGAAGCCAGGAGTTCCGGGTCTACCCGGCGCATGTAGCCCCGGAGGAAGGTAGGAGTAGCAAGGAGAAGGTTGAGCTGGTGCTCATGGATGAGTTCCGCGAGTCGCTTGGTTTCAAGAGGGCTGGGATAGGTGACCAGTTTCGCACCTTCGATAATTGGAAACCAGAGAGTCACGGTGCACCCGAAGGAGTGGAAGAGGGGAAGGGCCCCCAGGATTCCGGCATCAGAGGGGAGCGAAAGCCTGGTGCCGAACTGGCAGACATTACCAAGAACATTACGGTGGCTCAGGGGAACCCCCTTCGGTTCGCCTGAGGAACCGGAGGTGAAGAGCAGGATCGCCTCGTCATCACCTCGCCCGCCCTTTTTCAGGCCCAGGATCATGGACAGGAGGGGAGTCGGGATGAGCTTGGAGAGAATAAACCACTTGGCGATGGAACCCTTGATGGCCGGGAGGATTCGCTCGATCAGCAGGAGGTCCCTGGTGGGAGGCCAGGGGAAGGTGGGCACCTTCCGGACGAAGGGGTCCGCCGTAATGAACTTGTCGAGATCGGCCTGGCGAATGGCTGACTCCACGGCTTCCTGGGAGGCGGTAAAGTTCAGGTTGACCGGGATCTTGTTGGCGAAGAGAACCGCGATGTTCGCAAGCATTCCTCCCTTTCCGGGTGGAAGGATGATGCCGACGCGCTTTTTGCTGGTCGCCTTCTTGATCTCCTTGGAGAGAACGATCGCGGCAGCGAGGAGTTTGCCATAGGGAAGGGAGCTGTCATCGGTTCCGTCGTGAATGGAGATGTGCCCATGCTTCTTCAGTCCGATGAGAAGGTTTTCTGCCAGGGATCCCTCAAGGAACCGTCTGGAGCTGAAAGAGGTCTCCGCTGCCCTCAGCAGGTTCTCCTGGTAGAGGGGAACACTGATGTCATTGGAAGAGATCGCATCTCCGAGGACAAATACCGAAGACGGCAGCGCGGAAGGAGACTCGCTGGCGAGGCGAAGTTCGTTCGGACGTGAGACTGCGATTGGGATCGTTGGGAGGGAAAGGGCACAGAGGAAAGCGAGTTGATCAGGGGGAATATGGCAGGCCGTCCCGGGTCGTGCTGCTGCATCACCGGGAATGAAGATCAAAAGAGCGTTATTCTCGATTTTCTGGCGGAGAGCCCCTCCGACTGCCGCAGGGTCGTCGTCCCGGGAGAACGTTGCGGCCAAGACGTCTTCTCCTGCGAGATACTCCTGGGTGGCAGGTTCAACCATGGCCCCCTCTTCAATCAACCAGGTAACCGGGCGGGTCTTGAGGCGGCTCGAAAGAGCGAGGAGTTCGGGGTGGGGAAGTCGTCCGGGAATCAGCAGGCAGCCGTCGTCGGGAAGATCCTCAAAGCCAATAAAAAAGGGAGAAGAAGACGCCATAATCGCATACGGAGATTTGCATCCGGCGGAGGGATTGGGAAGCCGGAAAGCGCTCTCTTTTGGACTACTTACTCACAGCCGTCTTGCCTGAAAAGCCTTCCCACTCTCGGTTGGCGTTGTTAGACCCAAGGGGATGAGCGGCTCTACAACCGAGCAAGACCGTGCCAGATACTGGCGGAAAAACCTGAGCTGGCTGGGAGCCCTGCTCACCGTCTGGTTTATTGTGTCCTATGGATGCGGGATCCTGTTTGTGGATCAGTTGGACAAATTTAAACTTGGAGGGGTTCCGCTGGGGTTTTGGTTCGCCCAGCAAGGAAGCATTTATGTCTTCGTGATGTTAATAGCAGTCTACGTTCTTGTAATGAACCGGTTAGACAAGGAGCTCCTCGGAGAAAACTCTAAGTAGGCTGGTCCGATGGATGTAAAAACTTGGACCTTTCTGATCGTTGGGCTTTCGTTCGCTCTCTACATTGGCATTGCCATTCGTTCACGGGCAACTTCGACCGGTGAGTTTTATGTGGCAGGTAAGGGGGTCCCCAGTCTTGCGAATGGGATGGCCACCGCCGCCGACTGGATGAGCGCAGCCTCCTTTATCTCGATGGCGGGACTTATTTCCTTTATGGGACGAGACGGGTCCATGTACCTGATGGGGTGGACAGGTGGCTACGTGTTGCTCGCTCTACTTCTCGCACCCTACCTTCGGCGGTTCGGAAAATTCACGGTGCCGGATTTCATTGGAGACCGTTACTATTCAAATACTGCACGGGTCGTGGCTGTTTTGTGCGCCGTATTCGTATCCTTTACCTATGTGGCTGGACAGATGCGGGGAGTCGGAGTGGTGTTTTCAAGGTTCCTCGAGGTAGAGGTCAATACAGGAGTCATTGTGGGCATGGTCATCGTGCTGATCTATGCCGTTCTGGGAGGAATGAAGGGGATTACCTACACACAGGTGGCGCAGTATTGCGTCCTGATCTTTGCCTATCTCGTTCCGGCAATCTTTATCTCGATCATGCTTACGGGGAATCCTGTTCCTCAACTTGGACTTGGTTCGAACGTCCTTGAGAACGGTGTCCCGGGAACCGTGAGCCTGTTGGATAAACTTAATGGTCTTTCGGCGGATCTTGGATTCCAAGCCTACACCGATGGTCAGAAATCTACTATTGATGTCTTTTTCATAACGGCGGCTCTGATGGTGGGAACCGCAGGTTTGCCTCATGTCATTGTGCGTTTTTATACCGTGAAGCGGGTAAAAGACGCGCGCATCTCGGCGTTCTGGGCGCTGTTGTTCATTGCAATCCTCTATACGGTAGCGCCAGCGGTGGGCGTCTTCGCGCGCACCAACCTACTGGAGACCATTCCGAACAAGGAATACGCTGCCCTGCCTGCGGCCAAGTCGGAAGGTGGGTGGTTCAAGAACTGGGAGAGGTCCGATTTGATCGCCTGGGTGGACAAGAACGGAGATGGGAGGATTCAATATACCGACGGGAAGGCGTTCGTCGGCAAGCCCAGCTTCAGGGAAAACGATCAGGGTGAACCGTTACTTGGAAAACATGGCGAGAGACTGCTTGCCAATGAGAAGACGGCGGGAGCTAATGAGCTCTATGTTGATAGAGATATCATGGTCCTTGCCAATCCAGAGATCGCGGGTCTTCCCAACTGGGTGATTGCTCTGGTGGCGGCGGGTGGACTTGCGGCTGCTCTTTCTACTGCAGCAGGTCTGCTGCTTGTGATTTCAACATCAGTAGCCCACGATCTGGTTAAGCGGACCCTTAATCCTGCAATCAGTGAGAAAGGAGAGTTGTGGACAGCTAGAATTGCGGCCGGTGGAGCTGTGATTATTGCAGGCTGGTTCGGTATTAATCCGCCAGGATTTGTGGCTCAGGTTGTGGCCTTTGCCTTTGGGCTTGCGGCCTCTTCCTTTTTTCCAGCCATCATCCTTGGGATCTTCTGGAAACGGGCCAATCTGTATGGAGTGATCTCGGGGATGATCGTGGGCATCGTGTTCACCTCCTCTTATATTATTTATTTCAAATTCGTGAATCCTGACGTCAACAACTCGGATCATTGGTTATTCGGCATTTCCCCTGAGGGCATTGGAACGATAGGCATGCTGGTGAATTTCGTAATTGCGTGTGGCGTCTCGCTCGTCAGTAAGGCACCCCCAGCTGAGGTGCAGGATATGGTCGATCGTGTCAGGTATCCGAGAGAGTCTCTGGAGAGCGCCGATTCCTAGGTGAGCTCTGGAGGGAGTCGGAGGTGTTCAATCGCCTCTACTATCTCCGCGGATGTTACGTCGGTGGAGATAAATGCCTCCCCGAGTGCCTTCAGCAGGACGAAGCGGACTTGCCCGGAGGTGAACTTCTTGTCCCGGGCAAGGGCGGCCATGATGGCGTCGGTGCCAAGGTCAAGTTCGAGGACAAGGGGAAGTCCCCAGTGTTCATGGAGGCGGAGAAGTCGGGTGGTGTCCCCGGGTGGAAGGTTGGCCCTCTTCTCGGAGAGATAGAGAGCGGCCCGTACCCCTAGGGAGATGGCCTCCCCGTGAAGGAGGGTACCGTATTCGGCAGTGGCTTCGATGGCGTGCCCAATTGTGTGTCCGAAGTTGAGAAGGGCGCGGGTGCCCGAGGTCTCCTGCTCGTCCTCCTCCACGATCCTGGCCTTGATCGAGAGGTTGGCGGCGATGAGTTCGGGTGAGACCTGCTGGTTATCCGGATCCATGGCCTCGAGTTCGGAGAGCATGGCAGCATCCCGAATGGCGGCGTGTTTGATGACCTCCGCGAATCCCTCACGAAATACCTTGGAGGGAAGGGTGGCCAGGACCGCGGGGTCGACGAGGACAAGACGAGGTTGGTGAAAGGCTCCGAGGAGATTCTTTCCCTCTTGCACGTTTACTCCGGTTTTTCCGCCCACCGAACTATCGACTTGAGCGACGATGGTGGTGGGAATCTGAACGAAGGGGATCCCCCGGTAAAAGATGGAGGCTACGAACCCCGCGAGGTCCCCGACGACGCCCCCTCCAAGGGCGATCACGAAGCTGCCCCGGTCATGGCGATGTTCGATGAGTGAACGACAGAGAGTCTCGGTCTGCTCCATTGACTTGGAGCTCTCGCCAGCAGGAAGGAGGTGGCAGGTTGTCTCGAAACCGGCTGCCTCGAGGGAAGCCTGGACGGAATCGCTGTAATGCCGGGCAACATTGTCATCGGCAATGAGTGCAGCACGCCCGACAAGGCCAGCCTTTCTTATCAGGGCGCCTGCATCGCTTATGCTGCCCTGTTCGACAATGATGTCATAGGAGCGTCCGGGAAGGTTGACGGTGACTTGGGGCACGGGGAAGGTCTGCAGGCAGTTTCTGGACGCGATGGGTTCGCTTGGCAAGGAACTACGAAGGCCTGAGGGCTTTCCACCGGGAGAGGTCCGGGTGGAGCAGCAGGTCCAGTGGCTTGTCCGAGAGGCTCAAAGTGGTGATCAGATGGTCCAGCAGGAGAGCTGAAGCAGTGGCGTCATAGAGAGCGTCGTGCCAGCGACGACCGGGATGAATTTCATCAAGGGTTGAGACGAGGCCAAAGTCTGAGCAGAGGTCTCCCAGGGTGAACGAGGCCAACCCGGGCCACGCTGCCCGGGCCAGGCTGAGAGTGTCGACCCAGGGGCCGAACTTGTGTCCCGGGAAGTTCCGGAGAAATCGTTTTTCGGTGCCGTGTCCATGGGCGACCAGCACCCGGTTTGAAAGGAGTCGCCGCACTTCGGGCCAGAGGGAAAGGAGGGAAGGGGCATCAGCGAGGTCGGCTGCGCTTATTCCGTGTGTTTTTCCTGCGGCCCAGGTGATTTTCTGGTCGGTGGAGAGAAAGGAGCAGAGAGATTCGCCGAGGCCATGACCGGGGTTCCAGAGCGTAATGGCGATCTGGACCGGGACGTCCGTGCGGCCCCGGGTCGCTCCCGCTGACTCGAAGTCAATAACGGCAAACTCAAGGGAAGATATTTCGGAGGCAGGACTGATCATGGCTGGTCTTCTGTGACCGGTGCAAAGAAGGTGCTCTTTTGTAATGGAGTGTCGCCGGGAGTGCGTTAATGTGGTCGAGCTTTAATCATGAGAGAAACTATTTTTACTACCGTGGCATCCCTGGGGGGAGGAACCATTGGGCTGATCGTTTTTGGAGTGGTGCTGCTTGCGCTGATCCTCTGGGCCGTTGGCGCCTACAATGGACTGGTTCGATTGCGCAATCTCTATAAAAATGCCTTTGCCCAGATTGATGTTCAACTCAAGAGAAGGCACGATCTCATACCGAATCTCGTGGAGACGGCGAAGTCGTTCATGAAGCACGAGCGTGAAACGCTTGAGGCGGTGATTCAGGCTCGTAATATGGCCAGTAGCGCGCGGGAGGGGTTGAGTCCGGACGATGCAGGAGGAATGCAGGGAATGATGGCCGCAGAAGCGGGTCTCGGATCCATGCTCGGTAAGTTCTTTGCTCTGGCAGAGGCCTACCCTGACCTCAAGTCGAACCAGAACATGATGCAGGTAAGTGAAGAACTCACCACCACCGAGAACAAGATCAGCTTCTCACGTCAGGCTTACAACGATGCGGTAACGACCTTCAACACCAAGAGGGAAACTGTCCCTACCAATATTATTGCGGGGCTTTGCAGTTTCAAGGAAGCGGTTCTCTTCGAGATCACCAACGAGGAAGAGCGCGAGGTGGTAAAGGTAAGCTTTGACTGAAGAGGAATAAGGGGGGCTGTCAGGAGACGAAGGCCTCGCGGTATTCTCATATGGGAAAATCCTGTTTGTACGGGAGGTGAATTTTTTTGACGCACAGGACCAGGCTCGCCGCAGGACAAAGTGGCTGGTTGTGTATTTTATCGGCGCGATCATATCCATCGTGCTGGTTGGATACCTTGGGGTGTTCTGGGGTCTTAGGTTGGCGGGCCATCGAAGCGAGTTGTGGGAACCGGGTCTCTTTGGACTCGTATCGGGGGTTACTCTTCTCCTGATCCTTGGGGGGACCGCGTACAAGTCGGCCCAGTTGAGGCAAGGAGGCAGGGCGGTGGCGGAGAGTCTTGGGGGGAGGCCGGTTCTCCCGGATACGGGGGATTTCAGGGAGCGTCAGCTCCTGAACGTTGTTGAGGAGATGGCGATCGCCTCAGGAACCCCGGTGCCCCTGGTCTATGTCATGGACGAGGAAACCGGAATCAACGCCTTCGCGGCGGGAACAGATCCTTCTAACGCGGTCATAGGGGTGACCCGGGGGTGTCTCGAGTTGCTTTCCCGCTCCGAGTTGCAGGGAGTGGTTGCGCATGAATTCAGCCACATCCGGAATGGAGACATGCGCCTGAACATGCGCCTGATCGGTTTTATCTACGGAATCCTGATTCTCATGATCGTGGGGCGTATCCTGCTTGAAAGCATGCGTTATACGAGGGTCGGTAAGAAGGATAGCGGGGCATCAGCCATGCTCGTAATCCTGCTGATCGGGCTTGTTTTCTTCCTCGTTGGGGCGGTTGGTGGTTTTTTTGCCCGGTTGATCCAGGCCGCGGTGTCTCGGCAGCGGGAATTTCTCGCTGACGCATCTGCTGTTCAATTCACCCGTGATACAGGGGGGCTTACAGGCGCTCTCAGGAAAATCGGGGGATGGCAGGTTCGCTCACGGATGCGTAATCCCCAGTGTTCGGCGGTGAGCCACATATTCTTTGCGGAAGGAAGTCTTTTCCGGTGGGGCCTGGCTACCCATCCTCCGCTCCGGGAGAGGATCCATGCCCTCCAACCGAACTCCTCGGACATTAGTTTTGATTCCGTGTCTCTCCCCGACGTTGAGCTGGCGGGGCAGGGCACGGGGAGCCTCGCAGCGGTTTCGCAGTTTGCCCCGGCCCCGGAATCTGAGCCTCGGGAGGGCTCCAACGAGCAGTGGCCAGGGCAAACGGAAGAGTCCCACAGGATGACGGAGGAGAGGCAGCAATCCCTCAATGCTGCAGAGGTGGTGAGTAATCTTGGAGAGGACCTGGGACAACTGGAGGCAGGGCTGCGGATCCGGGATGGCATCGACCCCCTTTGGTTGAATGCCGCAAGGGACAGCAGGGAGGCCCAGGTCTTGGTTCTTTCCATGCTCCTTTCGGGGGATTCGAATTTGCGTGAGGAGCAGATTTCCGGTCTGCGCAAGGGGATGGGGTCAGAGTATTCCGAGAGGGTCTCTGAGTGGCAGCAGGGCATGGAGTCCCTTCACTCCGCTGAGAAAATCGCTCTGGTAGATCTTTGTATACCCACTTTGCGCAGGCTGAGCAGGGCGGAATACGATCGCCTCGCGAGTACGCTTGACTGGGTGGCAGGAGTTGACGGAAAGATCGATCTCTTTGAATTCATGTTGAATCATGTACTGACCAGGCATCTGCATGGGCATTTCGGGCAGGTTTCCCGTGCTGATGTTGCTCCCGTGGAGAGGGTGGGAGGGCTTTTCAGTGCGGGTAATGTGCTGGTATCGGTGATGGCATCACTGGAGCGAGACGAGGTAGACGCGAGGCGGGCATTTAACTCGGCAGTAATAGGGTGCGATTCCTATGAGAGCTGGAAGCCAAGTTTTCTCCCGGAGGGGGAGCTCGAGCCCCGGATGCTGACAGCCGCACTTGCAGAATTTGAAGAGGCTCCCCCGATGGCGAAAAAGACCATGCTCCAGATGTGTTGCCTGGCCGCCGCCGAGGATGGGATTCTCACGAACGCAGAGACGGAATTACTGCGAGCGATTGCCGACGCCATCGGAGCAGGGATACCTCCGTTTGTCTGGAATACACAGTTAGGGAAAAGCTGAAGCAAACAATCTTGATTTGTTTGTATTCAGGGTCGATGTTTGGCCAGAGCCATGTCACGCCGCCCCCTTTGGATCTGGCCTAATCTCCTGAGTCTCGACGCCCCGCTTGTGGCGTTGGCCTGGTTCTGGATATTCAAGCAGGTCTGGCTGGTGAGGTATCATCAGCCTTCCCTGCCATTGTTTCTGGCGCTGACGGTCTGGTGTATCTATGTGGCGGATCGCCTCATGGATTCGCGGAGGTTGCGCCAGGAAGGCGGATCAGTGCCACTGCGGCATCGCTTTCACCGGCAGTTCAGGAAGCCCATGAAGCTGGCCCTTCTGGCAGGCTGTCTCGGAGTCGTGCTCCTGACGTTCTCCCAGTCCCGTGGACTCCTCGGATATGGATGGCCTGTGCTTCTTCCGGTAGTTGCCTACTTCGTGGTGAGTTACCAGGATGCGGGGCAGGGAGTGTCCTGGTTCAAGAATATCCTTGCTGGGCTGGCATTTGCTTATGGGACCACGGTGGGAGTACATTTCCGGAGGGAGCTCCCTGTCCTGGATCTTGCGATGTCCCCCGAAGTGATCGTTTTTGCAGGACTCTGCATGATTAACATGTTTGCCATCGACCACTGGGAGTCCCCGGAAGGGGGCAGGGAGGATGCCGAGGGAGAGGAGCGCCGAGAGGTCGAGAAGGGGGTGCTTCTCCTGCTGCTTCTTGCCTTGGTTGGAACCTGCTACTGGTTGGCGATCCGAGCAAGCGACTATACCCTGCAGACCCACAAGGCCTTTTATCTTTCAGCCATGGTTGGTGCCGGATGTCTCGCATTTCTTGTTCTTCTCCGCCACCTGTTCTCCGAGCGCGCTCTCCGGGTTCTTGTTGATGTTGCGATGCTTGTGCCGCTCCCTTTCTTTTACTGGTTGATGGTGGATTACGGGATCATCGAGTTTGGAGAGATTGGGTGGGCTCCTGAACAACAGGCACCTGAAATTACGGTGGAGGGTTGACTTCAAGTCTGGAGGCCGGAAGATTCAGCGACAGCGTCTCGACCCTCAAAAAAATAAGAAATCGTGAGCGAAGAATCCCGCAAGCTTCATCCCTCGGTCCTCATTATCGGGGCCCCCGGTGCAGGAAAAGGTACCCAGGGCAAGGTTCTTGGTACCATTCCCCGGTTCTTTCATTGTGCCTGTGGGGACCTTTTCCGGTCGCTCGACACACGGACGGAACTTGGCCAGCAGTTCGTGGAATTCTCGAGCAAGGGAGAGCTCGTGCCTGATGAGTTGACCATCAACCTCTGGAAGGTGCAGGTCGATAACTGGATCGAGACCTATCTTTACAAGCCGGATATCGATATCATGGTCCTGGATGGTATTCCCCGTAATGTAAGACAGGCAAAGATCCTTTCTGAATACCTGAAAGTTCACCGGGTGATTCATCTGACATGCCCAAATCGTGAGGAACTTGCGCGACGCATGCGCAAGCGGGCCCTGAAGGAGAATCGCTATGATGATGCAAGCGATGAAGTCATTGCGCACAGGATAGATACTTATGAGAAGGAGACCCGCCCTCTCATTGAGTATTATGAGGGAAACGTCAGCGAAATCGATGCGACCAAGCAACCTGTAGAGGTGCTCGGGGACATAATTGCGGAGATCATCAAGTTGGACGTTTACAGGGATATGTCCAAGGTTCTCGTGTGAGGTTGCAGCTCTGAGGGAGAGGGCTTGGTCCAGTAGTCGCTTGAAGTAACCCTTAGAGTCACGTCATGCGGAAGTTATTCATGGGGACTGGCGATATAGCCCTGCCTTCCTTCCGGATGATGGCCGAGGAAGGCGGCTTGGTAGGACTGGTCACACAGCCTGATCGACCGGTGGGGCGAAGCTCGAAGCCTTGTCCGCCAGAAATAAAGAAGGAGGCAGTTGATCTTGGTATACCAGTCGTGCAACCGGAGAAGTTGCGCATGGAGGAAGAGATTGAAGGGGTTTCCAGGTTGAAACCGGATCTGATCGTTGTGATGGCTTATGGCCAGATTCTTCCTTCCGCTGTTCTTCAGTTGCCGCATTACGGTTGTATCAACGTCCATGCTTCCCTGCTCCCACGTCACAGGGGAGCATCATGTATCCAGGCTGCAATCAAGGAAGGGGATGGAGAGAGTGGCATCAGTATTATTGAAATGGTGGAGGAACTCGACGCTGGTGACATCATCACTAAAAGAGCAACCCCACTGTGCGGGGACGAAACCGGAGGCTCGCTGCATGATCGTCTAGCAGAGATGGCTCCGCAAGTTCTGAAGGAATGCCTCGAAGGGCTGGCTGACGGCAAGTTGAGGGGTAGTCCGCAGGACGACAGCCTGGCGACCTATGCACCCCGGTTGAACCGGAGTGATGGGGATCTCGACTGGGAGCAGTCAGCTGATCTTCTGGAGCGGCGGATCCGCGCTCACGATCCATGGCCCGGTTCGTTTACGTGTTTCAAGGACAACAGGGGCAGGGTAAGGCGAGTGAAGTTCTTTCCCGGGGCAAAAGTAGAGGAAAGAGTGGGTGTCCTGGTTCCCGGAGAGGTGATTGAGATGAGTTCTGCCGGTCTCAAGGTTGCCTGCGGAGAAGGCGCGCTCCGTTTTGAAGAGTTGCAACTTGAAGGGGCAAAAAGGTTGCCGGTGGGAGAGGTGATCAGGGGTAATTCTTCCCTTGCGGGGCAGTGTTTCTTTTCGCTGGCGGGTATCGCCTGATAGGCACAGAATGAAATCATGCTCGCAAGGGTTCTGGTCGCAATTTTCCTGCTGAGTTCGCCCAGTTGGGCGGTGACGCTGGAAGTGGTTAATCTTTATCAGCCACTCTCACTGCATGGTACGGATGGGGTTGGGGAGACCCTCGGCCTGAACGACCCGGTCCAGGCTGCGGTCATGTCCCGGCCCTACGCCGTAACCGGAGCGATGCCGGAAGATCTCGTGAAGGCGGTTGCCGTGCCTCACCGAATCGCAACCAATGGGGAGGGTTATGATGTCAGGGATGCGAACCTTCTGAACCTTTGCAGGGTTGCTCTCGGCGTAGAGATGCAGGGAGACAGGTTGCTGGTTCGGCTTGATGTCAGCAAGTTTACCCTGCAGGAGGAGTTGGATCTTAGCGCCCGGCAGGTGCTGACCCTGTCAATCATAGCGATAGAGCGCACCCTCAGGGACTATTTTCGAGATGCGGAGGATGTGTCCCTCAAGGTCTCAATTGGGATCAAGGGGACAACCGAGGGAAATGCGGGGCTGAGGGATCTTGCGCGGCGGTTCAGGATTGGCAATTCCACGAGGGAAGGGGCCGAAGAGGACGGGTGAAAATCGTCTGGTTTGCCACTGGGCTGCTTGTGTCGGCGATCTCCCTTCCGGGGTGACCTTCCCGCTCGTCTTTCCGGAAGGTCGAAAGCCCATTGGCTTGGCTCGGCGTTTTAGCTTTCCAGAGGTGGGGGAGGTTGATTCAATACTCCAACCTTCTGACTTTCTATGGACGAAAAGGGACGTTCTTTCAAAAGAGCGATATTGAAATTGAGCGGAGAGGCGTTGCGGGAACCGGGCAGCACGGATAACATTTCACCAGAGATCGTGGGGCGTATCGCGAGCGAGATCTCGGCGGCCCTGGAATCGGGTGTCGAACTGGGGATCGTGGTAGGAGGAGGCAATTTCTGGAGAGGGGCAGCTGCCAGTGCCCGGGGGATGGACCGGGCCACCGCGGATTACGTGGGAATGATGGCGACGGTAATGAATGCTCTGGCCTTGCAGGCGGCCCTGGAGGAGCGGGGGGTGATGTGCATTGTACAGTCGGCCATCGAAATGAAAAACGTTGCGGAACCATTCATCCGCCGAAAGGCCAGTCGACACCTCGACCAGAAGCGGGTGGTGGTTTTTGCGGCGGGAACGGGAAGTCCCTTCTTTTCGACGGACACAACGTCCGCCCTGCGCGCCAGCGAAATGAGCGCAGATGTTATCCTGAAGGCCACAATGGTTGACGGGGTTTACACGGCTGACCCAAAGGAGGATCCGGATGCCGAACGCTATGAGACAGTGACCTTTCAGGAGTGTATTACAAAGCGGCTGAAAGTCATGGATTCCACGGCTTTCAGTCTCTGCATGGACAATAATGTGCCGATCATAGTGTTTGACCTGGGAGAGCCCGGAAATATTGAGCGGGCCCTGCGGGGTGAAGAGCTTGGCACGGTCGTCTGTGCCGAGTAAGGTAGGGGAGCTAGAAGATAAACCGACTGAAAATCATAATGGACCCGGAGAGCAGTAAGAAGGAAGTAGCCGATGCCATGGGAAAGGCGGTGGAACACATGTTACAGGAGTTTGCCGGAGTCAGAACCGGCAAGGCCTCTCCGAGTCTGGTCGAAAACCTGGATGTTCATGTGGAGTCCTATGCCAGTAACATGCGGCTCAAGGAACTCGCGGTTATTACTACGCCTGAGCCCCGCACAATCATGGTGCAACCCTTTGACCCAAGCGTGACCGGTGATATCGAGCGGGCCATTCGTGAGAATGGTAAACTTGGACTGAATCCGGTCAGTGATGGCAAGGTGATCCGGCTTCCGATCCCTGAACTCACCGAGGAGCGCAGGCTGGAACTGGTAAAGGTCATCAGGAATATGGCAGAGGAGTCCCGGATCAGGGTGAGGGCAAATCGGAAGGACGGTATGGATGCCGCCAAGAAGATGAAAAACGACAATGTCCTGACCGAGGATCAGATGCATGATTTCGAGGCTGACGTGCAACAACTCACTGACACCTATACGAAGGAGATTGACGAAAAGCTCTCCGAGAAGGAGCAGGAGCTGATGACGGTGTAAATCCTGTTCCGGTCTTCTGGAGCAAAGGGTTGCTGTAGTTCAGGACATGCCGTCCCGAAGTTTTTGGATGGCATGCTGCCGGCGCGCTCTCTTCCATTTATAGAAGATTGCTCCCAGGTAAAACGCGCACAGAACCAGGACAAGGGAGGCGGAGCGGTGGTCGGCTCGGGACCAGTCGAAGGTTCCCCTGCTCAGAGCCGGGATCGTTCCTGACGCGCTGGTCAGAAAAGCGAGGAAGGCGACAAAGGAGGCGCCTGCCATTCCGTGGCGGCGTTCCCGGATCCCATAGAGAGAGGCAATGAGAATAGCTCCTCCGAAGAAAAGACCGGGCGTGGCCTGTGATTGAAGGGCCTCTGCAGAGCTGGCATCCTTAAGTCCCGTAATTCCCAGGGCGAGGAGTGCGAGAGCGAGAATGAAGCTCAGGAGGTGCATTGGCAGCGTAAGATGTTCCAAAGGTGACAGGTTCCTCCCGTACGTCAGCAATCAACTGTCTTTCCAGTCACTCATCCTGCCCGTTGATGATTCTGCAACCGGAATAAAGACCATGGGGTATCAGGATTCCCGGTTGCCCTGTGTGCGATGGAGCGTAGTGTTCCGCCATGATCGACATGCTGGTGCGCCTCTATGATCTGCCCCCTGCCGCGGATGCCTACCGGACGGTGACGGAGCAGGGGGTAATTCTGAGGAGGCCATGGGGCTATGAGCGACATATTCTGGCTCATTGGGTGGGAGAGCATTTTTCTCCCAAGTGGGTCAGCGAGGCAAAGGTGGCCTTTGGCCGGCAGCCGGTGAGTGCCTTCATGGCTACAAGGGAGAAAGAGATCCTTGGCTTTTGCTGCTACGAGACCACTGGCAAGGGTTACTTCGGTCCGACCGGGGTGAAAGAAAGTGAGCGGGGAGGAGGGTTAGGCAAGGCCCTGCTCTTCAAGGCTCTCGAAGCGATGCGTGATGAGGGTTACTCCTATGCAGTCATAGGCGGGGTGGGGCCGAGGGAATTCTATGAGAGGGCCTGCGGGGCCTTTGAGATTCCCGGAAGCGACCCGGGTATTTTTGCTGATCTGCTGCCTGACCCGTAATGGGGCAGGAACAGGGAAAGCTTCCAGAGATTATGGTTTCCAAGTCAGACAGTGAAGGGAGTCAGGATCCCGAATACGTGCGAACTGCTTTTGCCCGGATCGCTGACAGGTATACGATGGCAAACCATATCCTCAGTGGAGGGACTGATATCCTCTGGCGGAGGAAGGTTGGACGTCTGGTTCAGGAGCGCGCCCCCGGTCTTATCCTTGATGTGGCGACTGGGACCGGTGACCTGGCCCTGGAATTGCAGCGCCGCTGCCCGGGTGCAAAGGTTCTGGGAACCGACTTCTGCGAGGAAATGCTAGACCATGCAAGGGACCGTGGATTGAGGGACCGCGTGGTGGCCGACGCCCTCGAGTTGCCTTTCGATGATGAAAGCTTCGATGTTGTCACGGCGGCATTCGGATTGCGCAATATGGAGGACTGGTCTGCGGGCATGCGGGAGATGGTTCGGGTAGGCAGGCCCGGGGGGTTGGTCCTCGTTCTTGATTTTTCCCTTCCGCGGGGCCTCCTGCGACGGCCCTACTCCATCTACCTGAACAAGGTTCTACCCAGAATTGCCGGCCTGATTACAGGCCAGCGTGATGCCTATGAGTATCTGGCAGGATCAATTGAAAGGTTTCCCAGCGGGAAGGACATGCTCGAACTATTTGAAAAAGCGGGATTGATAGAACCCTCCTGGATACCCCTTACAGGGGGAATAGCCTCGATATATACCGGACAAGTTCCTGCTGGAGGTTCTTAACACTTAACAGAATCACTTATAGGGGCCACACTAAGTCCATGCCGATCCAGGGCTCAGCCAACCAGTTTGTTTGTGACCTCGTGGCCTATGAACCGGGTAAACCGGTGGAGGAGACCGCGCGTGAACTCGGATTGCGTCCTGAGGAGATCATAAAGCTGGCCAGTAACGAAAACCCTCTGGGGCCGTCCCCAAGGGCAAAGGAGGCGATGCGGGCTGCCATTGAGGAAGGCCAGTTGTATCCTGACGGTGGAGGCTGGAAATTACGTCATGCCGTTGCCGGGAGACATGACCTGGAGATCCAGAATGTGGTCCTCGGTAATGGGTCGAACGAGATCATAGAGCTGCTCTGTCATTGCTTCCTGAATCGAGAGACGTCGCTCATTGCTGCCGAGCATGCCTTTGTGGTCTACAAGTTGATGGCCACGCTGTTCGGAGCAAACTACGTCGAAGTGCCTGACCCCGGTTTTGTGCATGACCTCGATGCGATGGCTGAAGCGATTACCGCGGAGACGCGCCTGGTGTTTATCGCCAATCCTAATAATCCAACCGGAACCCTCGTAGGGGAATCGCAGATCGATCGCTTCATGGAGAAGGTTCCGGATCACGTAGTGGTGGTCTTTGACGAGGCCTATCATGAGTTTCTCGAGGACGCTCCCGATACTGTCAGGTATGTAAGAGAGGGCAGGAACGTTTGTGTGATGCGGACCTTCTCCAAGGCGCAGGGATTAGCAGCTCTCCGGATAGGATACGGGCTCGCATCCGCGTCGGTAGCGGACCTTCTTAACCGGGCACGCCAGCCCTTTAACGCCAACGCGATTGCACAAGCCGGTGCTCTTGCCGCCCTTCATGATGATGAGCATGTGGCACGAACCGTGGATAATAATAACGAAGGGCTGCTCTTCCTGCAGAAGGCGTTTGAGGAGCGGGGGCTTCGATATGTCCCGAGCGTGGCTAATTTCGTTCTGGTTGAAGTGGGGGATGGAGATGCGGTGTTCTCAGCAATGCTTTCCCGCGGTGTGATTGTCAGGGCCATGCGTGGCTACAAGCTTCCGGGATGGGTGAGGATCTCGATCGGAACCCCGTCCCAGAATAAGAGGTGCCTGGAGGTATTGGACGAGGTGCTGATTTCAGCCTGAGAGAGCGGGTTCGTTGGTTGACAGCCCCTCGGCCATCGGGGTAGTCTTTTAAGACTTCTTAATAATCTGATGGCACAAACTACTTCTCCGGCTACCCGGAGGTTTCACTGCACGTCCTGTGGCGGTGAGATTGAGATTCCCTTTGAATTGCCTCCCACCACTGCGCCCTGCCCTCACTGCGGGACGAGTATTTCATCCCCGCCGCCTCCGGAGGTCTTTACTGATTCTCTGGCAACAACCCCGGTCGCATCACCGCCGGGAGTGGAGGAGCTGGAAGGATCTGCTCCTCCGCAGGTGGAGACCGTGGCGATTGGATCAGTTCCCGGCACGGAGGAAGAAAGTGAGAGGGTCGCGAAGAGTGATGAGTCGGGGGGAAGAAGAGGATTGCACCCCCTCATCGTGTTCATGGGTGCCCTTGTCATTGTTGCCGGAGCGCTGGTGGCCCTGGTGCTGCTTAATCAGAAGGATGTCAGATATGGGCCCTTGGTCGTTGATAAGCAGGTGCCCACGAAGTCCGCCGCCAGCTCGCTTCTTGAGCAGGAGGATTTTCTTGAGAGTGGATGGAAAGAGTTAGCGCAGGAGGCACTCAGCGGCTTCCTGCAGGCGGGCACTCCCGAGGACAAGGCGCGCTACGTCATAGGTGGTGATCACCTCGTTGACGAAATGGCACGGTTTTATGGAGGAGTCGACCGGATCGATGAGTCGGACACACCCGTGGAGTCCTTCAGTTACCAGCAACTGGACATCATGGATCGGCGAAGAGGAATCTTCCTGATGCGGTTTGAAAGGCCTTCACAGGTCAAGATGTCCGAATTCTTTCGCCCGGTGGCTCCTCTCGAGGTCCAACACGAGCTGGAGGACCCGGACCTTCTGCTTTCCGCCTATGGAGGCAAGGAGCGTTTCGCGATGGACCCTGTTCGGGTGATGGCTTTCTTTAAGGAAACCGAGGGCAGGCTGTTGCTCGACTGGCATGTCTATACCCAGACAAAATACAGGCTTTTCAGGCATTTCATCACTACACCAAGACCCGGGGCAAGCGGAGTATTCCGGGTCATGGTCAGAGAGGCCCTGCCTGTTGGGCCGCTGGAAAAATCTCTTGAAGAGGTGCGGACGTTTCGTCTCAGCGACCCATCGTTCAGGGATGACCGGATCACGGTTTCGGTAGCCAATGATGCCTTGGCGGGCCGGGTGCTTTCTGAACTCGCCTGGATTAATATCCCTGACCGGAAGGACCAGAATCGCTATGCGACCGTGCGCCTTTCCTGGAAGGAGGCTCCTGAAAGTCATATCCAGCTGGATGAGGTTGTCTGCTGGGAGTTTCTTGGGCTGGGTGGGGAGAAAGGGAATGCCAAGCCTGCCGGTAATGAAGAAGCCTCGACCGTTGCAACTGGCAGTGAGAAAGCGACCGGGGTTGAAGATGAGAACCCGCATCATGTATCCATTCGTGAAGAAAGGGCAGGAACAGGATCCGGGGAGGGAGCCAGGGCCGGGCATGCCATAGAGGACCCCGCTCCGGGAGTAGATGCGGGAGAGGGGCTCCCCAATCCCCCGGTAAATCCGTGAGTGAGACAATCGTGGCGGTGGCCAGCCCCTTCGGGCCCGGGGCGATCGCATTGATCAGGATCTCAGGCGAAGAGGCTCTCCCGCTGGCGGGACTGGCTCTCGGGTTGAACCCGGGATCCCTCGAGGAGCGGCGCGCAACAAGGGGGACAGTGAGTGATTCCGAAGGAGAGGTGATTGATGACGTGCTGGTCACCATGTTCCGGGGACCAAGAAGCTATACCGGTGAGGACGTGGTAGAAATAAGTACCCATGGGGGAGTTCTTGTCGTGCAGCGCGTGCTGGGCCGTCTCTTGGAATGTGGTGCCCGAAGCGCAGAGCCAGGAGAATTCACCCAGCGGGCCTTTATAAACGGCAAAATGGATCTTACTCAGGCAGAAGCCGTGATGGACGTGATTTCCGCCCAGACGGACCTCGCCCTCAAGGCTGCCCAGCACCAGCTGGAAGGGCGGATAGGAGTGGAAACAGAGGCGTTAAGGGCCGAATTGCTGGCAGTTGTCGCTCATCTGGAGGCCTACATTGACTTTCCGGATGAGGATATCGACCCTGATACTGGAGAGCAACTGACCAGTCGGCTCAGGCACGTCCGAAGCGAGGTGATGAGGTTGCTGGGAACCGCCGAACAGGGGCGGATTCTGCGCGAGGGAGCCAAGGTGGTTATCTTTGGGGAGCCGAATGTCGGGAAATCCAGTCTCCTCAACCTCCTCCTCGGCCAGGAGCGGGCAATCGTCAGTGAAATCGCAGGGACCACACGAGATACGGTCGAAGAGGTCCTCAACCTTGGAGGTATTCCGGTGCGACTCATTGACACGGCAGGCTTACGGGAATCCGCGGACCAGGTAGAGAAATCCGGAGTCGAGAGGGCGATCTCCCAGGTTCAGGGCGCGGATCTTGTCCTTGAGGTGGTCGATGGAAGTCAACCCGAGTCCGGGAACCGGCCACGCCCTGAGCATAAAATTGATCGCCGTATTCTCGTCCTTAACAAGTCAGACCTCGGCCAACACCCGGACTGGGTGGAAGGCCCTGGCACCGTTTCCGTTTCCTGCAGGGAGGGATCCGGGCTGGAGGAACTTACCGCGGCGGTTGGGGAGCAATTTGCCTTCCATGGTGCGAACTGGGGCCAGGAGGCCGTGGCGGTGAATGCTCGTCACCAGAATTGCCTGCGCCGGTCGGAGGCCGCTATAAGTGCGGCGCTGGAGCAATTACGGAAGGGGCTCAGCCCGGAATTGGCGGCGGTGGACCTGAGGATTGGACTGGATGCCATAGGCGAGGTTGCGGGTCGGGTGGAGGCGGAAGAATTGCTTGGAGAGATCTTCGGGCGTTTCTGTATCGGAAAATAGGAGCATCCGAGGAAGAATCAGCCGGGTTCAGCCCGCCAATTCTGCGAGGACAGACTTGAAGAATCAGAATGTTATGGCTTGGTAAGGCTCAGGACGGTCCATGGATTTGAAGAGACGTATTTTCCTCCTTTGTCTGATCCTGCCGGGACTTGGATTTTTATCCCCCGCGCAGGAGGAGGCAGCACCGGACCCTTCGGTGGTCTCGGAAGAGATTGCTGCCCAGGAGGGCGGGAACAGGGAAGATGAGGAAGTGCCTGCGAAGAAGGAAAACAGGAAACTCCTCGAGGCCCGTAAACTTGTCGCCCAGTTAGGTGACGAGTCCTACCAGGCCAGGGAGGCCGCAACCAAGGGATTGTGGAATCTAGGGGAAGAGGGGATCGAGGCCATCCGGGAAGGAGTGGGAACGGACGATCCTGAGATCTCCCACCGGGCACGAATTGTTCTTCGCCGGATTCTCACCGGAATCACTCCGGAGACCTCGCCCCGTATCGTGGAAATGGTTCAGCGCTATTTCGATTCCGATCCTGCGAGAAAGAAGGATGTCTTTGAGGATCTCCTGGAAGCCAAGGCCTACATCCAGATGTTGCGGATCTACCGCTTCGAGGAGGACGAGGCTTCCCGGCAGAGTTGCGGGGAACTCGTCGAGAAAGCCATCATGCCGCTCGCCCTCATGGAGTTGGCGGAAGGAAATCTCGAGAAGGCCGAGGAGATCCTCCGCCTTGCTCCGGCAACCATCGAGAATCACCGGCGTCTGTCCTGCCTTCTCAGGATGCAGGACAAGCTTGATGAGGAGATGGCAGTTGCGGGGTTGTCGGTGGATTATGGTGAGGATGGGAAGGTCACGGAGGCCTCCCGGGAAGCTGGCAATTTCCAGCTGGCGTTGCTGCGAGCAAAGGGGAGTCACCAGGAAGCGCGTCAACTCGCGGAGAAGCTGGGTCGAGAAGACGCGGTTGCAGTCATGGCTCTTCTTGAGGGGGATCCCGGGCCCTACCTTAAGTGGTACATGGATCGTCCGAATGAATCGGTCATTGTGCGCGCTCATGCAGAGACCGTCCTGAGGAGATGGGAATTGGATCATGAGAATGCGAATCGCTTGATGAACCGGATGGCTGAAGAGGCCGCTGGCGAGGGAGATGAGCGCCGGGAGGCAATGCTTTCCCTCCTGCTGAATGGAAACCTGGAAGCGGGCCTGCCCCTGGTATTCAGGGCGAACAAGGATGCGGCCTTTACCTACTACGAGACCGTTGAGGAACCCGGTAAGGCGGTTCAGGTATTTGGCTACACGGGAACTCCCGAGGAGAAGGCTCAGTGGCTCCGGAAACGCTTTGACATTCTTCGGGCGGACTGGTCTGACTCGGAAAAGGAACGCTATGAAGTGCTGACCATTGCCTCCTTTCTCCACACAAGGGGGGAGCGTAAGGAAGGTCGCGAGATCATGGACGAGTTGTCCCGGATTGCCTTTGCGGAAGGTCGCTCCAACTGGTTGGAGTTCATCGGGAGACTCAATGACCTGGGAGGCAGCCTCTACGAACTCGCGTTCTTCATAGCCTCCGAGAAATTGACCCCGGAATCAAAGGATCGTGATGATCTCAGGGTTGTTACGCATCTCTTTGGCGAAGGAGACTCAGCGCCACGCCTCTGGCGGGTTCTTGGGGAGATTGAGCCCGACAAGCAGCAGCGTATCATCCTGCTCGGTGGTCTTTATGGATTCGTTCACATAGAGGAAGAGCGCCTGAAAGCCTTCTTCGGTCGTTTGAAGGAACTTGCGGCGGATGAGGAACATCGGCCGCAGATCCTGGCAGACCTCCTGGAGGCAGCGGAAGCGAGAGACGACGCGAGGGTTTCGATCGGGCTTTTGCAGGAACTGATGAAGGATAGTCCGGATGAGAAGTGGGAGAAGAAGCTCGCCGCCTACTACGGATACGTCTCGGACTGGGAAAGTTCGATTGCGGTCCTGGAGGAGATTCTCGAGAAGGAACCAACCAACGTCCGCTATCTGGCCCATTATGGAAGCGCCCTCATCCGGGCGGGCAGGGGAGAGGAGGCCCGGCGCTCCCTTGATGCGGTCGAGACCTTCTCCCTGGATGAGCCGATCCGCCTCCTGCGACTGGCGATCGACGTGCAACGAAGTGGGGCCCTTGCGGAGGCTGAAGGTTACTGGAGGAAACTGGTTGTGACCGGCAGTCCCTCAGATTGGTACTGGCAGACCGCGGCCTCTTACTTCTCCAAGCATGCCCGGCACAACAAGCAGTGGAGGGTCGCTGCGGCTTTCGCGGAAGTTGATGCCATGCAATATCTCAAGGGGCGCTCCACCTTTATCAATCCGGTCAGTTTTATCCGGAAGCGATTTATAGCGGACCTCTACCGCGCCCTGGCCCTTCACCAGGAAGCTAACACGGAGGAAGCAATGAAGCTGTTCCGGAGTTCTTTTGAGATCCTGAACGGCGACGGGATCCTGGCCGATGACTACTTTCCGCTACTACGGGAAGCGGGCCTCGTGGAAGAACACGACCGTAACTTCCGGATCGTCTACCAGCGTCTTGGCGCATCGATTGAGGCCTATCCGCGGGCGCACAATACCTACAACAGTGCGGCCTGGATGGCATCGAGAGCGTGCCGGGAATTGCCTGACGCGCTGAAGAAGATTGAGAAGGCCCTTTCCATGCGCCCCCGGCAGGCAGCCTATCTTGATACCATGGCGGAAGTCTGGTTTGCCCGGCGGGATCGGGAAAAGGCGGTAGAGTGGTCGCGACGGGCCGTGCAGGAAAGCTTCCACGGAGGATCCAGTTCCGATGCGGGGGTCGGCCTGCGGGAACAGTATGACCGCTTCGTCTCAGATGAGTTTCCCGTTCCCTAGGCAGGCTGTCCCGCCTGTTGGATGATGGCGGAGGGGGTGGGATTCGAACCCACGATAGGTTGCCCTATGCCGGTTTTCAAGACCGGTGCATTCAA
Source organism: Roseibacillus sp. (assembly GCA_002709395.1). Lineage (GTDB taxonomy): Bacteria > Verrucomicrobiota > Verrucomicrobiia > Verrucomicrobiales > Akkermansiaceae > Roseibacillus_B. The sequence goes on from PAQU01000049.1 coordinate 42,693, forward strand.
CCACTCTGCCACCCCTCCGGATGATCAGGACAGCCCTTATAGGGAAAATATCCGGAAAGGCAAATTCGGACTCGCGG
>PAQU01000050.1 GCA_002709395.1 Roseibacillus sp.
GGAGATCATGTCCCCGGCGATCAGTTACGCTAAAAGGCAAACCAAACATTCCCCAGTTCGGTTGTGCGCCCTCTACAAGGGGTGTGGGGTGAATCCGCACTCCTGGGATATCGTAGGCGGCACGGAATCGGACTTTGAGCTGTCCAAGATCCTTCGGCCACTCGCGCCCGTCCAGAAGGATATTCTCGTGCTCGGGAATCTTGATAACCAGGGTTCATCGGATCACATGGATGCACCGGGGACCTTCATGAGTGCCAGTCGTCACCGCGACAAAAACCGATATTCATTCGACCAGAGAATCGCTGATGAAGTTGGAAATGAGACGCCAATCAAGTCCCTGCAGTTGACTGCTGACAATGTATGGAAGCAGCACCCCTGGTTGAATATACTCTCTTATGACCGAGCTCATCAGCCCCTGCGCGGACAACATGATCCTCAGGTGGCGTTTGACATGATTTTCAAGAAGGGCGCCCGGGTATCCCGCGAGGCCGAACTGGTCAGCGTCCTGGACGGAGTGAAAGACGCATCTTCTGCATTGCTTCGAAGGGCCAGTGTTCCTGACAAGCAGGTCCTGGAGCAGTATTTCGATTCGCTCCGCGATGTGGAGAAGAGCATCGAGCAGGCCCGGATCAACGGGCGGGATGCCGCGGTGGACTCGAAGCTGGCGCAACTGGATCCGGCGCTGGAAGTCGGGAATCTCGGGGAGCGAATCAAGGCCATGCTGGACCTCGTTGCGCTGGCATTCTGGACCGACTCAACCCGAGTTGCCTCGTGCATGCTCGCGAATACGAACAGCCGGATTCATTACGACTTCATGGGAGTCAATGCGGAGTTTCACTATGTTTCGCACCACGTGCGAAACAAGAAGGTCCTGCCAGCCTACGACAGTATCAATATCTGGCATACCGGCCAATTGCGCTATCTGATCGAAAAGATGAAGACCCTGAAGGATGGCAGCGGGACTCTTTTTGACAACTCGCTGATCCTCTGGGGGTCGGGCATCAAGCACGGGGACTATCACTCCCTGACGGATCTCCCGGTGGTCCTGGCCGGGGGTGGCGGTGGCCAGATAGAGCTGGGGCGGCATGTGCGTTACCCTGAGGCGCGTCCTTTCGGTAATTTATTGCTTACCTTGATGAAGTTGATGGGCGCTCCAGCGGAGAGGATAGGGGATTCCACGGGGTTGCTTCCGGGGATTACGGGCAAGGCTGATTTCAAGCCGTTGAATATGGATGATGGGAGTTGGCAGATCACCAAGGTTGCCGGAAATGAGCTCAGGGCCAAGGGGTTGTTGCGGATCATGATTGAAGGAGAGACCGAATACTATCTGTTGCGCCTTTCGGACAAGAGCGACCTCGAGATCCGGATTCCCTTCATGAACAATCATAAGCTCCGATTCGACCGGAATGTGGGAAAAGTAGTGGAGATAAGCGGACAGTTCAGGGAGAGGGAGGGAAGGAAGGTTGTTGTCTCCCTGAAGTCAGCGATTTCCCAATAGGCTGATGATGAAAGCGCGTCGTGCTCCCTTTGGTTTCCTTCTGATTTATGGAGTGCTGTTTTCAGGCCTGCGCGTAGCTGGAGCCATGGAGGCGGATTTTACTGCCGTGGTCGAGGTGATCGAAGACCGGTGCATGACATGCCATGATGCCGAAACAAAAAAAGGCGGTATCGATCTGACCCCGCTGCTTCACAGGACGAACGCGTCATATGGTAATTATACCAAATTGTGGGTTCGGCTCGAAAACATGGTGAGGAGGGGAGAAATGCCGCCTGAAAACAAGAAGCCGTTGAAGCCATCCCAGAAGCAGGTGGTTGAGGACTGGTTTCATCAGTCATTCGTCCTGCGTGAGGGGAAGTCTCACATCGGGGCTTCACCGTTGCGGCGCCTAACGCGGTACGAGTTTGAGAACACTCTCGAGGAGGTTTTGTCAGTCCGCTTGAAGTCACCGTATCGAGACACCATTACCGGTAAGATCGAGGTCTCGAGGATTGATTCGCTTGTGCCCTCGGATATTCCCGGGGAATCCGGATTCGAAAATGATGCTCATCGCCTGGGGAGGCTTAACCCGCCGCTGAGGGAGTTGGCCGATGGGGTTAATCATGCACTGGGAAAATTCCGCAAGGATCCGGTGGCGATGAAGGCAGTCCTCGGACGGGCGAACATCCCGGAGAGTGTCGGAGGGATTGAGATAAGGAAGATGATTTCAGATTTCATCCTCCGGGCTTACCGTGGCAACGGGGAGAGGTTGCCTGAATATGTTGCTGCCTATGATGGATTATACCAGGAGCACCTGAAAAGCTCGAAGGATACGGCTGCGAGCCTATTCCATGTTCTCGAAATGATCCTGGTGTCCCCGGAATTTCTTTACCGTATAGAATCAACTCAGGGTCGAAACACACCCTATCCCGTGACCGGTGTAGAGCTGGCGACCAGGCTGTCGTATTTCCTCTGGTCGAGGCCGCCTGATGAGGAACTGCTCAAACTGGGGCGGGATGGTCGCCTGCATGAGGAGGAAGTGCTGAAGTTACAGATTGCAAGGATGCTCAATTCGCCGAAGCGAGTGTCATTGTCCGAAAATTTCGCAGGGCAATGGCTTGGGTTCAACGAGCTTCTCTCCAATCGGGAATACCTGCGAGACGAAAGGTGGAACCGGGAGTCCTATGATGAAATCCTGTTCTTCTTTGACGAGATGATCCGGTCCAATCGAAGTGTTCTGGAACTGGTGCAAAGTAACTGGCTCTACAAGAGGGCTTCGGCATACAGGTCGAAAGGGAGGGACTACAAGAAAGTCGAGGGGAGTTCGATGAACAGGTTGTATGCAGACATTTTTTCGGATCGGGAGAGCAGAAGTGGAAACCGGGAGCTCCGTTATTCTCCGCCAGTCATGGTTGAGCGCAGGGATGACCGGGAAGGAGGAGTCATCACCAGCGCAGCGATCATGCGCCTGACAGCTTCGAAGACGCGGACCAGTCCCATCCGGCGTGGGGTTTGGATATTGAATACCCTGATTGGGAAGAGCATGGAGGCCCCGGAGGACGTGCCCTCTCTCGATGAGGCCCGGGAAGCACTCAATATTCGAAGGAACCCTTCCGTCTCCGAGCTCATCAAGCAGCACGTTTCGCGTGCGGCGTGTCACTCATGCCACAGGGAGATCGACCCCCTCGGTCTTGGGCTTGAGAACTTCGCGCAATTCGGGGAATGGCGCACCCAGTACCCTGATAAGCTCCCGGTCATCGCATCGGGTGTGATGCCCAATGGCAAGCCGTTCAAGTCACCTCGCGAGATGAAGGAGCTTCTACTTGAAGTGTACAGGGATGATATCGCAGCCAACTTTGCGAAAAAATTATTCGCCTATGCCCTGGGTCGGAAACTGGAACCCTATGACCGGGTGGCGTTGGAGGAGGTCGTAAGCCGGGCGAAACAGGATGGCTACAGGACTAATACGTTTATCGAACAGATTGTCCTTTCCGCACAGTTTCGTTGCAGGCAAGACCCCTGAATGGCCAGAAATCGGATGATGGTGAGGGTGATTGACCACTGGGTCAGTCCGCCGCTGGGGACAGGTTGATCGAACCAAGAGCTCTTCCCGGGAGAAACCCGGTAGATGTGCTTGAGGAAGAGGGACGAGTTCCGGGTTATCTGGCGACAAGGTCGGACATCCTTGGGTCCCATGCCAGCGACACGATTTTCTTCAGGTTTCCGTCCGGGGAGATTCGGTAGGCGGTAAGGCTTGCCCCAGTGGTGGCGGAGACGAGGAGGAAGTTTCCGTCCGGGGAAAGGGTCAGGCCCCAGGGGATCTTGTCGGCCTCGGTCAGGCCGAGAAACTCAGCCTTGCCGTCCCCAAGCACGCGGTAGCGGGAGATGCGGTCAAAATCCTGCCGGTGTCCACGGAGGCCGGAAAAGAGGAATTTCCCATCAGGGGTGATCAGAAGGTCGGAGGCGCTGAGGCCGATTTTGGACATGCCGGGGGGAAGAATACTGATGTCTTGCTCCAACTTGAGCTGGCCGCTGGTTTCCCGTCGGTAGGAGGACAGACCTATGCCCTGCTCGTTACTGAAATAGACCATCGGAAGGGAGGGGTGGTAGGCCATGTGACGAGGGCCTGAGCCGAGGGGAGGCCTGGCGTCCTTAGGTTCGAGGGGGGTGATCTTCCCGGTCTTGCTGTTGTAGGAGTACTGCAGGAGGGCAAGGTTTCCCTTCACGTAGGGTATGTAGATGTTCTTGCCATCTGGAGGCAGGAGGACGCAATGAGCCTCCCGCTTGCCCTCGTCCACCGTGGTGATGGCCTTCCCCGGTATGCCGTCGTCATCGAGGGGGTAGACATTGAGTCGGCCGTTCCCGTAGCTGACCCCCAGGAGGTGCCTGCTTTCCCTGTCGAGGGATAGATAGCAGGCCCCGTCGTTGAAGTTGAGGTTCTGGTGTTTCTGGTAGGAACCATCCTTATTCAGATGTACCACCGCCCCTGGTACCCTGCCGGGATTCCCGCCTGTTGCCGTGATGTAAAGAAGGGGTTTCCTTGGGTGAGCGACAATGACGCGGCCCGGAAAGTCCAAATTGACCTTCCGGGTGACCTTTAGGTCGAGGCCCTCCTCCCGGGGGGTGGCCTTGACAATCCAGAGCATATTCTCCTTCGAACTCGGGGAATAAATGTGAAAGGGCTGGGATGCCTCCAGCAGAAGGCATGAAAGGAAGAGAGGGATGAGAGGAGTGAGGTGGATCATGATTACTTATAGCGTGAATCAGTATCTGGGGAAGATTTCCATTACTTTGGCGTCTGTCTGACGAATGAAGTCGTCAAATTTCCTGTAGAATTCTGCAAGTGACAAACCCATGTGTTTTCTGAATGAGGCTGATTTTCCGATGCGGGGAATGTCATAATACCAGTCTCTGAGTACCACTACTTCATTGATGCGCTGAACGTGAATCAGGTATGCGGTCGCCCACGCTCCAAGCATATAGTAGACCTGCGCTGCTCCACCCTGCTCCCAGTAACCTTCGTTTTGTAATTGCCAATTCTGCGTTGTAGCCAGGAACTCGTTGACGCTGGGACGACTGATGTTGGCGCCTGATGTTCTCAATTTCAGCATGTAATCCCTGAAGTCGATCAGTCCCAGGTTCTCCATGAACCGAGCGGAACTGTAGGTCGCCATGCCCTCGGCCATCCAGGAGTTGATGTTTTTCTCAGAAGTTCGCTCCTGTCTGGTGTCACAATGTGCCATTTGGAATACATGGTGATACTCATGGAGAGCTCCCCATGTATTTTCAACCGGGTCCTTTTCCCTCCCTTTTGCGTTCGTCGTGACGTCCTCATAGAGAATGGGTGGTTCCTGGGTCCAGGTCAGTCCGCCCTCAGTCCTGCCCGCTAAAACGGACCTCATTTCGGTAACGACGTTCGGACGATTGAGAAACTTCTCAACTTGTTCTTCCGCTGTGAGAAAAGGGGAATCCGGGTTGGTCCGGGTCAGGGCCCGCTGGCGATAGATCTCGCGGATACTTTGCTCACTGTCTGGTCCCAGAAGATAGACGTAATATGGGCCATAATTCCCGAAGTAATCGATAGCATATCGCAATCCTCGCTGATAATTCCTGACCAGTGAGCCGTCGGTATTCAGCCCATCAGCGACAAAGAGGACCGGTTCCACGGATGTAACTGCCTCCACATCTGGAGCAGCAGGGTCGTTCTTCTGTGCATCCGATGACTTCTTCTCTGCGCACCCTGCGACGAGTGAGATCGCAAGAAGGGGAGTTGATACCTTCATCAGGAATAGAAAGTGGTGCACCTGATTGAATTTCCCGGCTTGCGCGCCTTATGATTATTTATCGCTTATCCTGATTTGCCGACTGCGGATTTCCGGGCAGACCTCCTTGCCGTCTGTGAGGTTGGGTTTGTCCGCGATGCCAAGCTGTGAAGGGGATTTTCCAACCCACTGGCTTTTGCGACCCCTGATATCGATGCGTCTGTTTGAAGGGTCGACGGTAAGGGTGGTGAAGAGGCTGTTGCGATAGGGGCAGGTGTATTCGATGTAGCGGAATTCGGAGTGGACCTCGGCCGAATAGCTCTTGTTCCGGTAAGAGCCACCAACCCATTTGTAAGAGGCCGAGTTAACATGCAGATAGGTAATCCTTCCCACGCGAGCTAAATGATCAATATGGGTATGACCGTTTACGGCCAGTAGGACCTTGTCAGCGGATGAGTCCAGGAGGGCTTGGACCTCACCGGCATTGTCGATGCTCGAAGGGCCGGCGAGGGGTTGGTGGGAGATGACGATGATCGGACCTGTCAGGGTTTTCAGTTGCCTCGCGAGCCACGCAAGCTGTTTCTTCCCGATGTGCGCGGGATAGCCCCCTTTGTGGTTTTCTGGTTTCTCGTTGGCGTCGAGAACAATCAGTTCCAGTCCGTTCACGTTCTCGGTGTAGTAGCGCCCCTTCATTCCCCAGAGTTTCGCGACCTCATCAAAAGAGTGTCCATCATCGATCTCGTGGTTGCCTAGAACATGAAGAGCCCTGGGGTGAGCTTTCTGGAAGGCCCCGGTGACGATCTCGTTGCTCTTCGTTGGATATGCAAAGTCGCCTAACTGGAGAAGGGCGTCGGGCTTTTCTTCCTGCATGGCGTCGAGGAAGACTTTAAGTCTCGTCGGTCCATCGTGCATGATGTCCTGGTGCAGATCAGCGATCATGCCAAGTTTGACAGGCGATTTTATGGCAGCCAGAGAGGCCATGATCTGGCGGGGCAGGAAGACTGAGGTTGCTATCGTGCCGGTGGTGCGGAGGAAGTTGCGTCGGGGTGAGATCAAACGGTTCATTCCAGTCTGGGAAGTTCTGGTCGCAGAGTTTGCTTAATCACTGAGAAGGGAGGGGTCTTCAGCAGGCTTGCGGTAATTCTTTCTGGTAATGTAAGCCTTGGTTTCGGCAACCATTTCTTCTGTGACCACAAAGTGATAGTTGCGGTAATCCTTGAGTTTGATTTCGCCGACGTAGAAGAAGCCCCATTTCTCGAAGAAGTCAGTGAGGTCGGTTTCCCCGACGTCGCAGCAGATCCTGATAAACTGGAACTGGTTCCGGATAGAGTCATTGCCTCGCCCCGCATCGGGGCGATTCCGCATTTCTTCCATGACGTCGGCATAAAAATCCGGTTTGCCATTCTTCTGAAAATAGAGGTGCAACTGCCAGAAGGGGACGAGCCGGTTGAAGACATCAGGATCCTGCAGGTAGGAGATCCTGGGGTCCGAATCGACGATCTTTCTGCGGGCCTTGGCGTAATTCTTCTGCGAGGCAAGCCGGCTTTCGTTGCCCATTTTTCCCCGGGTATACATGGAGAAGATGTTACAGCTGACCTCCGTAAGGCCTCCCCAGGTGATCTGGGGGCGCAGTTGCAGGACGTGACCTGCCTCGTGGCAGAAGCCCCAGCAGGGATCTCCCTTTGTCACAACCTCAGGGTTCGCTACCATGCGCATGGTGCCCTTGTTTCCGAAGTAGGCCACTCCGTCCCGATCACGGAACATGTAATAGTTGTAGTTCACGCGTGCGAGGATCCGGTTAGGTGGAATCTTCCTGTATTTCACCAGTCCGAGGATGGTGTAATGGTGAAGAAGCATGGTGTCGTAGTTCTGGATAAGTTCCACGCCCTTGCCACGGGTGTGCATATTGAACCATTCGACGGGGTAGGCGACCTGGATGTGTTTGCCACGAGCGTCGAGGATGGGGGCAATCGCATTGTCCAGGAGTCGATTCCAGTCACCGTTGTCGTGCTTGCTTGCATCAAAGTAGCCATTGACCTTTCCAGTGGGAAAGTGGACCGGAATGCTTGGGGCCTGCTCCGGGTGGTTGTCGTAATAGGAGAGGTAAACGAGGCCTCCCTTTTCGACCTTGATGATGTTCACTCCCGGGCGAAGCATGATTTCCTGGCGCTTGAGTCCCCATCCGTTCGGGTCCTTGGAGGGTTCAATTCCAGGCGGGGGCTTGCGCATCCAGTCGGGGATCAGGAGCGAGATTTTCCGATCGTTGGTTTCCCCTGTGAGGACCACGTGTTCTCCTTTTCCAAGGAATATCCCGGTGATGTTTTCATAGCGGCTGAAGCCATCCCCGAGTTTGATGGTGCGCTGTAATGCCTGGGGAGAAGGGTAGGCTGGATAGGAGGCTGCGCGATAGGTGGTGTCGTAGTTTCCGTCGAGAAGACCGCGAGCGATATTCCTGAGGAGTTCGCTCCTGAAGAGGGCGAGGTCCTTCGTCTGGATCTGCTTTCTTAGTTCCCGGCAGCTTCCGTCCGTGAAAAAGGAGGTATCAGATTTGATGTCCCTGGCATTGTAGGACATCCCGGAGGTGGACGATCCGGCAGAAATAACCAAGGTAAGGAAAAAGGTGCCTGAGAAACGGGGGAAGTTCATGGGAGTGTTTCGAAAAGTGTCTTCAATTGGCCTTGAGAATGACGTCGTCGAGGTAGAATCCGGCAAAACTCTGGGGGTCTGATTTGTTGCTGACAAACCTGAAAGCAATCCGGACCCTCCTCCCTTTGGCAGAATCTGGGAGGATGAGAGGGTCGGAGGTAGCCCAGGCGATGTCATTCCATTCAATGCCGCCGAGAAGTTCTTCGATCAGGACGTCATTGTTTTCCGGGTCGAGCAGACGAATGGAGGCGGCATCACCATCACCTTCAGTGTCGCGCCACTGGCGATATGTAAGCACAGCTCCGCCGGGGGGAATGGATATTGCCGGGGTAATGAGGGAGATGTCCTGGGATCCGGTATAATCGCCTCCGATATTTGTTCCCGCGCAATTCGGAAGGCTATATGCGCTGAGCGGGCCGAAGAGCGTGTCTCCCGGGGTGCCGATTTCCCACGCGGTGGAATCAGCCCCCGTAGTTGTCCAGCCGGGGGGGAGAGCATCGCTGGTGTCGAAGTTTTCGCTCAGCAGAGTACCGGCCTCCTCTTCAACTATGGCGTAATAGCGCTCTGGCCCGGCGAGGTTTACACCCGCTAAAGTATTGTTGCCGGTATCGGAACCGGGAATGTTCTGGAAGATGGTCGTGCCATCGTCATAGACGGGCCAGGTAGAGGGAGAGGTCGTAAGGTCAGTACTGCTGACGAGGTCGTATTGCTTGCCGGTCTTGCTGTTCCAGGAGAACTCAAGGAGTCCATTCACCCGGGCGATTTTCAGTTGGATCTGGCCGGCAGGGACGCCATTTCCAGGGCCTGGGAGATAGCCGAATGAAGTAACCGGACCTTGGGAATCGTCAATGGTGGTATTGTGATATGTGGACCACCCGAAGGCATCGTCAGCTGGAGGATTGGGGCTTTCAATGATGAAGGTCCCGCAGAGTCCGGCGAAGGAGAAGGGATTCATTCCATTGCGGATCAGCTGGGCATTGTGATTCTTTTCGAACCTCCACACCGCGGTCCCATCTGAAAGGGAGAGGGAGTCATCGGTGCGGGAGGGAGGGCCCCAGAAGAAGACAGTAGGCCGGAACGCGAAGTAACCAGGGACGTTGTAGTCGATTGGTTCGTGAAATTGATTGAGGATGGGATCCGGGTGGCCATTCGTAAGGGTCCAGACATCACCTATGCCGTGGGAAGGGCTGTTCTGCCAGTCGCGATGGTTACCCCATCCGTCCATGCCCTTGTAAGCCATGGGGCTTCCCCACCAGTGTTCGAGGACGTGTTCGGCACCGGTTTCGGTGTAGTTGCTTTCTGCGATATTCGTGATCGTGTCTGCATTGCTGACCCAGAAGGATACATCTCTGGTCCATGACTTGTTTCCGCTTATGAGATCATACCAGTACTGGTAGTCGCCATCAGCGGATACGGTTAAACCGAGGAACTCGATTCGCGCCACCGAGCGATGGTTGGGATTAGAGGCATCGTATTTGATGGAGTCGGTATCCTCCAGGGCCATGACTTCGTCGAGGAGGGGAGTAGCAGGCGATGTGACGTTACTCCCGAGGAGCAGACTGGCTACAAAGATGGTGGTAGACAGGGTGGAGAGATTGTATCCGACAGGCATAACTTCACATTGTAGGGAGAGTGGGCTGGCACTCAATCTGAAGGGTGAGAAAAATTCCCTCGGCAAGGATTGATGTCGGATAAAAGTGACTATCTTGCCAGAAGGTCACTTAATACGGCAGAGGTTACCATGAGTGTGATTTCCAAGCTTTCGCTGGATATCCTTTTCATATTGTCAGATTCGGTATGCCACCATGCGAATTGGCTGAAATCCCCAATGATGTCGATGGTTGGGATTCCCGCATTATTCAGGGGAACGTGGTCATCCATGATGGGGTTCAGTCCCCGGGTGAATCGATCGGCGACGCCGACCTTCCGGGCTGCTTTCAGAAGAATATCTTCCAGGAAGGCGGGGGTATCTGAAGGATACCGGATTCTCAGGTTTTTGTGCCCTATCATGTCGAGGATAATTCCGGCGGAGGGCCTTCTCTCGCATTTACGCCACTGGAGGGCATAGTGCTTACTGCCGTAGAGTCCGTCGGAGGGGCTGATGTTCTGGCCGAAGGCCTCTTCGCCGTCGAAGAATACCAGTTCGACCCGTGAGGCCTTGTCCGGTTCCTTGCTGAGTTTTCTGGCAAGTTCAAGAATGAGGCCTGCGGCGGAAGCCGCATCGTCAGCTCCTACGAATTTTCGGTCCGGATAGAGCTTTGAATCAATGTGTGCACCAAGGATGACGTCAATCTGAGACTCCGGGGTGGATTCGAAGCGGGCGACAAGGTTGATGAAGTTAATCCTCCTGCCAAGGATCTCGACCGACTGGCTGAAGGGTTGAGGCGTAACAGTCCAGCCGTGTTGTTCGAGTTCCTTGGTGATATAGCTTCTCGTATTCCTGAGGGCAACTGAACCGGGTGGCCTAGGGCCGTAGGAAACGATCGTTCTTGTGTGATTATAGGCTGCCCGTGCGCCAGTCTGTTCGCGTTCGGGAGGAAGAGTGATGGTGTCCTGTTTACACGCCGGGAACAACCCAACAGCGGTCAGCCCGGAAAGAGAGGCGGTGAGAAAGAGTCGGCGATTCATGGAGTTGCGCCGCGCAGGAATACTTGCAGGTTCTTCTACAGGTCTTCCGTCGATATCCTGAGGAGCTCCAAAAGTCTCTGGAGATCGTCATTTCCGTAATATTCCAGTTCGATACGCCCCTTTTTCTCGGAGTGCGAAATGGAAACATGGGTGGTGAAATGTTCCCGTAAGCGAGAGGTGAGGGCCCTGATCATGGCTTCTGTCTCGGGATCGGTGTTCCGCTTGTTGATCTTTTCTCCTGTCCCGGAATCGCCGGACTGCAGTTTCTGAACCAGTTTCTCAGTGGCGCGCACGGTGAGACCCTGCCGCATCACCTGATCCGCGACTGCTCGCTGTTCGCGCTTGACCTTGATCCCGAGAATGGCCTTGGCGTGTCCAACCGAAAGCAAGCCGTCAGCCACGAACTTTTGAATGTCCTTTTGCAGGTCGAGAAGTCGCATGGAGTTTGCCACGGTCGCGCGAGATTTTCCCACCCGTTTGGCAATCTCGTCCTGTTTCATGTCAAACTCCTTGGCAAGTTTGACATAGCCGTTGGCTTCTTCGATCGCGTTCAGGTCCTGACGCTGGAGGTTTTCAACAAGGGCCATTTCCAGCACCTCACGATCTGTGGCCTCCCGGGCAATAACCGGAACGGTTTCCAGACCGAGTTGCTGGCAGGCACGCCAGCGCCGCTCTCCTGCGATCAGTTCATACTTTCCCCCGACTACCCTCGTGATGAGAGGTTGAATAACGCCGTGAGCCCGGATGGATTCCACTAACTCCAGCAAGTGGTCCTCAGGAATGTCTCCGCGGGGTTGTAGCGGGCTTTTGACAACTTCACTGATAGACACCTCGGATACGTCTGATCCTGATTCTTCCTTTGGCTTGGCCTTGGCGCGCTTTCTGGGGGTTGTTCCCGCTTGCTTGGTTTTTGCCGGTGTCTTTTTTGCAGTCGGTTTTCTGATGAGTGCACCCAATCCTTTTCCCAGCGCCTGTTTCGCCATATCTGTCGAGATTAGGACAGAGAGACCGGCAAGATCAAAGCCCATTTCGTCATTTAACATACCCGGAGTTTTATCCGCTGGAGGACTTTGAGAGCCATACGGGGTGAAGGCGTCTGCCCAACTCCGAGATGCTTGACGCGTGGCTTTTCCTGTCTCAGAAGTATCCCCGTGAGGAATGGTTTACTGCTTCTGTTTCTGATAGTGGCGTCCACAGGTGGAGCGATTTCCATCGCGGAGGCTGGTAAGGTTCCTCAATCAGTGCTGGATAAGGCGGAGTTGGCCACGCGGGCCATGGGGCAGCAGGTCTTGGAGGGGAATTTCGGAGTAGCCTTGGACCGGATGTATCCACGCTGGAAAAAGCGTGCCGCGAAAAAACTTCCGGGGGGAGAAGGTGAGCTTGCCCGGCGTCTTGCCGAGATTCCCAAGGAGATGGCAAGGCAGGGGATTTCAATGCTGAAGTATGAGGTCCAGAAGCCTACCAGTGCGCATGAGGTGGTTCTCCTGAGGGGAGAGGACAGGCAGGGTAAGGCCGTTCAAATGTATCTTGAGTGGCTGGTTTTCGTTCCAACCAGGGCGGAGTATCGCATCATTGACCCTGAGACCCGGTTGGCTCGGAGAATTGAAACCCTCGGATTCCAGATAGCGTTGAACAAAAAGGGAACCCCGGAATGGTATTTCATCGACGGGCGGAACTGCACTATCGCGGACCTGAGAAGTTTCTTCCCCGGCCTCCCAGAGAACCAGAAACTTCTTGGTCTGCCCAAGGTTGGAGGCGGAGAAATTGGAGGCGCTCGTTAAGCCCCTTGGGCAACCGGGGGAGCAATTGACCTCAGGAGAGAAACGATAAGATCATGGGCAAGAAAGCGAACAAGACCAATTCCAAGGGGAAGAAGCTCAAGGATGCGGCCAGGTTGCGACGTCAACTGGAGAAGTTGAAAGAGCGAGCCAAGAGCGAATACTGTGAGGTTCGCACTTCAGATATTCATGGAACTGGAGTCTATGCATCGAAGTCAATTCCGTCGGGAAAGCGTGTTATCGAATATCTGGGGGAAAAGATCGATAAGGAGGAAAGTGAGCGGCGCGCTACTGCACAGATGGAGCATGCCGAAAAAACGGGAGATGCGGCCGTCTATATTTTCACCCTTAATAAGAAGTGGGATATTGATGGGAATGTTTCCTGGAATACTGCCCGTCTCCTGAATCATTCCTGTGCGCCCAATTGTGAGGCATGGATCGAGGAAAAGCAGATCTTCCTTTACTCTCTTCGCGATATAGAAAAGGGGGAGGAACTGACCTTTGATTACGGGTTTGATATCGAGAACTATGAAGATCACCCCTGTCTTTGTGGAAGCGAGGATTGTGTAGGTTACATAGTTGGCCGGGATTACTGGGATGAACTCAAGAAGAGGCTGGCGGAAAGGGATAACCCGAATTGACCCCAGCAGAATTCGGAGAGTTCAGGGGCTTTGCATGGGACCCGAAAAACGGCAACCTACGTATTTTGAGGGTAGGGTTTATGCAGCAGTGGGGGAGATTCCGTCTGGAAAAGTGGTTACATACCAGTCTCTGGCACATCATCTTGGTTGCAGGTCAGCACAGGCGGTAGGGCAGGCCCTGAAGAGAAATCCCTTCGCGCCGCGGATTCCGTGTCACCGGGTTGTCAGGGCGGACGGCTCGCTGGGGGGATACGCGGGTAGGGATTCCGGGAGTCGGGTAGCTGAAAAACGCTGCATGCTTGAGAGTGAGGGTGTGCGATTTGATTCAAGGGGGCGTCTCATCAGTATGGAGTGCCTCTGGTGCTGGCCGGATTGACGGTTGGCAGAAAGCCTGTTGGGGGTATGCTCGGAGCATCATGCGATTCCTTCTTTTTCTTCTCCTTTGCATTGTTGGAGTGGTGCCGGGCAGGGCGGGAACCTCTGAGGCAGCTGCCAGGATAAGGACTAGTTACGAAGAGGCGCTGGAGGGGTGGGCGCGGAAGCTCGCACTGGCGGATCCGGAGTCGCAGTTGAACGTATGGCAGAACCGTCCTTCGTCATCAGATCACGGGAATCTCATGTGGGGTGAGATTAGGGATTCTCTTAACGAGGCGTGGAGTATTGAATATAGTGTTTGGCTGCTCGAGAGAGCTCCTGTTTTTGCTGCTGCAAGGGAAGAAGGGCAGTCGAGTTCGCGTGCTGGCCTGATCATACAGGCGCTCCAGAAATTCCATCTCAAGAGCTCCGCGGTCGGGATGCTGTGCCTTGCCCTGACAAGCCAGTCTGATCCTGCGATGCTCAAGGTGCTTGAGATGGTAGAGAGAGAAAACCCTCATGAGGAGGTGCAAGGGCAGGCGTCCCTTGCAATTGCCCTCCTGCTTAAAGGGCTCGGGGATGATCCAGAGATAATGACCCGCAGGATCGAGCATCTGCGTCGGGCGATCATCAAGTCTCATGAGGTGGGGGTGGGGGACACAACCGTGTCAAAGCTTGCAATGGATGAAATCTTCGTGATCCAGAACCTGACCAAGGGACGAACTGCTCCTGATGCGATTGGGAGGGATTCGACGGGAGAGCCCTTCAAGCTTAGCATGCTCAAGGGAAAGGTCATCGTGCTGGCCTTCTGGCATACCAGCATGCGAGACGCGGAGCGGGGCTTGGGCCTTCTCCGAAAACTCCATGAGCAGTATGGCAAACGGGGGGTGAATTTAATCGGGGTAACCTCTGATTCCAGGGAGGTCCTGCGAAATCTGCGACGTAACGGTACTATTCCCTGGAGAAACCTTTCCGATGAGGATGGGCGCATCCACTCCCAGTATCGAGTTAAGGATCTTCCGCTGGTCTACGTTCTGGATGCGCAGAGGAAGATCCGCTACATCGGCGGACCGGGTTCCTTCGTAGATCTGACGGTGGAGGGAATGCTGGTCGAGGACTAGGGGTTCCTCAGGGGGTCGTAGCGGTATCGGCGGGGGCCTCTTCTTCCTCGGCGGTGCCAGGGCCCCAGATATAGCGGGTGAACAGGACTTTCACGGAAGCTGTTAGCGGTATTGCGAGAAGGGCACCGAGAAAACCTCCCAGGAGGAGAGACCAGAAGAAGATGGAGAAGATAATAGTCATGGGATGAAGGCCCACCTTGTCTCCGATGATCTTTGGTTGGAGGAAAATGCCATCGACCTGCTGGACGGCGAAGAAGACGGCCAGAACCAGGGCGGGATGCTGCCAGTCTCCATAGGTTGCTACGGAGATGATGAGGGCAGGGATCAGCGCGAGCAGGAATCCGATGAAGGGCATCACTCCCAGAATTGCGAGGGCGATCCCGATAACGAGTGCGTATGGAAGTCCGATTGCCCAGAGGAGCAACCCGGTCAGGATTCCATTGATCAGGCTGACCAGAACCTGACCACGAAAGAAAGCGATAAGGTAACTATTCATTTCCCCCAAGGTTGCCACGATTTCCCGTTTGAGCTTGGACTCCCGCAGGGGAACGAACTGACTCCAGCGACTCTTTATGGTGGAGGTTTCCTTGAGGAAGTAAAAGAGATAGACAGGGACCAGAAGGAAGCCCAGGGCATATCCGATGAAGCCAAAGACTTTACCGGCGCCACCTTGAAGCCATCCCAGACCCGTGGAGAGCAAGTTATTGGAGTTTTCCGTGACCCAGTGCCAAGCCTTGGTTTTCTTAAGGTTGAATTCGCTGGCATTGATTCCCGGTGTCCACCTGGGGAATTCACTCAGCCAAGTATCGTAGCCGGAAATTTCCTCTCCGAGGCCTGGCTTTTCAGTGAGCTCTTTTCCTGTGGCGTCTTCCTCGACGTGCTCTTCGAAGGCCTGCCTGGAGAGGTCGCGTAGCCAGGGAGTGGTGCGGATATGAAGAACGAGACTTGTGGCGATTTGCTCCTTCTTGGCGTAAAGCTCTCCTGCTTCCTTGATGATCCTGGGGCTGATTACCAGGAGGGTGATGATGAGGAGCAAGGCCGCGCTTCCGAAGACGTAGATGATGGAACGAAGACGGGAGTTGCCCCTGTTCTCAAGTTTGCCTACCAGAGGATCAAGGAGATAGGCGAGGACGCCGGCTGCCGCTAGAGGGACGAGCACGGGCTGAAGATAGGCAAGAACCTTGCCAATCAGAAGCACCAGGCCGATTGCGAGTGCCCCGACTACGGCGAGGGCAATGCCGGTCAGAGCGCTCCATAGAACGCGGCCTTGAAAGTGTGTGGGGCGGGAGGGTAGCACTTAGTTATTCTGTCCTTATAGCGGTTTGCTGGGTCTTGATCGATGCGTAATTGAGCAATAACTGGTTTCAGGCTCAGCCCTGAATGATGAGTTGAATACAGGTGTGGCACCTTGTTATGCGGAATATCAGGCGTTTTGGGCGACGCGATCAAGGACCCCGTTGATGAATCCGGGAGACTCGGTTGTTCCAAAGGAACGTGCAAGTTCGATAGCTTCGTTTATGGCGACTGCTACCGGAACATCTTCCGCGAAGAGGATTTCATACCCTCCGAGTCGGAGGATAGCCCGATCGACCCGGTCGAGTCTCTCAGGAGAATAATTATCGATAGCGTCGGCAATTCTCTGATCGATGGCGTCGAGGTGCGGATGAAGTTTCCGGTAATAGGACTCGATAGAGGATTTACTTCGGCAGATTTCCTGTTCGGCCCGGGCCACGGATTTCAATTCCGGAATGGTTGAGAGCTCATCACCGAGGGAGATTACAAGTCGCTCGGCCAGGGGGATCAGTTGCTCCCGTAGTGCGAGGACCTTTTCGTGGAGGTTTTGCAGGCCAGGTAGAGACGGTTCGCAGGCTACTGCCTGCCCAGACGCTTTGAGAGCAGAACGATTGCTCAGTCCGGCTCCCTCCATGCTTTCGCGGAGACGGGTAGCGTCCTTGTTGCCGTTGAGTTCGTAGCGCAGGCCATGAAGGAAATCACGAAGGCTTTCTTCCTGCTTATGCCACGCTTCCAGGTTGGCTCCAATCCCGGTTGACTCTTCGGGAGCATTGATTGCCCTCAGGTTTTGCAGGAGCCCGGGAAATGCCTCGAGGACCTTCTCCCTGCCCTGTTGCAGGTGCAGGACCGCTCGCGCGCGGGCCCGGGTTGATTTGTCCCGTGCTGGCTCAAGGAGCAGAGAGAGGATGTCGCCGTCCGGGGCATCCGGAAGGGCATCAGTAGGACGCAAAGCGTAGAGGAACTGTATCATGGCCTCACGCATGCGGTGGCGTGAGGTGTCAGGCATTCTTTGGCTGGATGCGAAGAGATCCCTTTCGGTCGATTTCAGAGAAGACTTCAACCATGGCGGCGGCGGTCCGGGCCGCTTCGACGCCCCGGTTCATTTGGTCTCCGAGGCAGCGAACATGAGCCTGTGCCTCGTCTTCCACGAGAAGGACCTCATGAATGACCGGAGTCCTGTACTCAAGCGCGAGTTGCTGAAGGGCATCCGTAACATTACGGGCGACCAGGTCGGCATGGGAGGTGTCCCCCCGGATGATAACTCCCAAGGCAATGACGCAGATGGGTTGCTCAAGTTCAAGCAAGGCCTTGATGGCTACCGGAATTTCAAAGGCGCCGGGCACCCGTATCAGGTCAACCCGGGCCTGAGGAAGGTAGTGGCTCAACTCGTCGATTACATTGTCTACAAGTCCGTCGCTGTAGACCTCGTTGTATTTTGAGGCAACAATAGCGAGCTTACTGTATTTGTTGTTAAGGACGCGAGGTTTCGGCGGAAGCGATTGGGACATGGCTGATGAATGTTATTTCAGCGAGGTTGGATGGGGGTGCACTGATTCGGGGTCTTATGACAGGTCTCTTTTCCGGTTGCCTTCGTGAGCCATTGACCAGCAGGCGGGACGGGGTGGTTGCTGCTGCAGTGTCTCTTACAGGTGGTGACCGAGTTTGTCCCGTTTTGTTTGGAGATAGCGCTCGTTGTGTGGGTTGGTTTCGGAGCGGATAGGGACCTGATCTATAATCTCAAGGCCGTATCCCTCCAGTCCGACAACCTTTTTAGGGTTATTTGTCAGAAGACGAATCTTGCGCACGCCAAGATCATGGAGAATTTGCGCCCCCATTCCGTAGTGCCGGAGGTCGGAGGGGAAGCCCAGTTTCTCGTTGGCCTCAACTGTGTCCAAGCCCTTTTCCTGTAGTTTGTATGCTTGAATCTTTGCAGAGAGGCCAATTCCACGGCCTTCCTGACGGAGGTAGAGCAGAACCCCGCCATCTTTGGAAATTTGCTCAAGCGCAGTGTGTAGCTGACTTCCGCAGTCGCAGCGGCGAGAAGAAAAAACATCACCAGTAAGACACTCGGAGTGGACCCTTACCAGAACCGGGGTGTCAGGATCGATCTTACCGCTGGTCAGGGCAAGGTGGTGTGAGTTGTCGGTATGAGAACGGTAAAGGTGACAGTCAAAGGGGCCGTAATCGGTAGGGAGATCTATAGTCTCCTCGTGCTCAACCAAGCGTTCGGTCCGGCGCCGATATTCGATAATCTGGGCAATAGTACAGGCCTTCAACCCGTGAGTTTCCTGGTAGCCTCCCAGATCTCCGACGCGAGCCATGGTTCCGTCCTCGTGCATGATCTCGCAGAGTATTCCGGCTGCTGGGAGGTTGGCCATGCGGGCGAGATCGACTGCGGCTTCCGTGTGCCCGGCACGGCGGAGCACTCCGTCATCAGCGGCCTGCAGGGGAAAGACGTGACCGGGTTGCACGAGGCTGTCAGAGGAGGCCTGCTCATCGGCCAGCAGGCGGATAGTGAGTGAGCGGTCAGCGGCTGAAATTCCAGTGGTAATTCCTTCAGAGGCATCTACGGATACGGTAAATGCGGTCCGGTATTCCTCCCGATTTCTCCGGGACATGGGAGGAAGGTTGAGGGCCTCGACTCGCGCGGCGGTGAGGGGGGCGCATATCAANCCCCGTCCATGAGTCGCCATGAAAGCGATCGTTTCCGGAGTGNACAGGGAAGCAGAACCTACCAGATCGGCCTCGTTTTCACGGCCNGGATCGTCGGCCACGATGACCAGTCGTCCNTTTGCGATCTCGGTAATTATNTCCTCTACAGGGCTGAAGGTCAGAGCGGGCACGGTCTGCGCGGTTGTTTTAGGGATTCTGGATGAGGTAAGGCCTCAAGGGTGTCTACTTCAGATTGATNGAAANAAAAGTACCAGANGGGNCTGATTGTANTTTGCTGGTCCGNGAAAGAAGGCNCCTCNACCGATTCGTCGTCCGNCGCNGCNNAAANAANATATAGNCCGGGTCGGGTAGTGCCAAAGGAATTAGCCTAGAAAACAAATATTAGCCTTGGCTAATAAAGAATTGATCCTCATTGAAGGAACTGGTTAAAAGNNGGNNATGAGCAGGCTTTGCACCCNTCTNCTTTTGCTTCTTCTTCCCTGGGTTGCAGGGATCTTATCGGGTTGCGGGGAAAAGCAGGNCGATTCTTCTAGNGGCCCACAGGCATATCCTTATCAGGTGACGACNACGGTTGGAATGATCACGGATATCGTGGGCGAGGTAGCCGGCAGGCATGCTGTNGTGANGGGGATTATCGCGGAGGGTGTAGACCCTCACCTCTATGCGGCTACGATCAATGATGTTAAGGAACTCCGTGCTGCGGACATCATATTTTATAACGGATTGAANCTGGAGGGNAANATGGGGGAGGTGCTTGGGAAGTTNNGCAGGCGGAAACCCGTCCACGCAGTGGCGNAGNGGGCAGTNGAAGTTTCCGNCTATGCNCTTCTGGATGCGGAGGATCATTACGACCCTCACGTATGGATGGACGTNCGAGGATGGATGAGNGCGGTTGAGGTAGTGCGAAACAGCCTGCAGGAATTCGANCCGCAGCATGAATCGGATTACAGNGCAAATGCAGAGGGGTATCTGGATACCTTGAAGAGATTGGATGCTTATGCCCGGGAGGTGCTGGGGTCTATCCCCGAAAATCAGCGTGTGCTGGTAACCGCTCACGATGCCTTTGGGTANATGGCCCGTGCCTATGNCCTGGAGGTGCGNGGGATTCAGGGNTTNAGTACTGAAGCNAAACCCGGCCTGCGGGATATCGAGTCGCTGGTTGAATTNCTGGTGGAACGCAGGATTCCTGCAGTNTTTGTCGAAAGTTCNGTTTCCCGTAAGAGCGTGGAGGCTCTCATGGAAGGAGCGCANGACAAGGGGCATAAGGTAGTCATTGGAGGTGAGCTCTTTTCTGATGCGATGGGGGNGNAGGGAACTNCCGCTGGAACCTACATCGGGATGATCGATCACAATGTGAGTACTATTGCCAGNGGGTTGGGTGGGACTGTTCCANAGGGTGGATTTCGCGAGTGGATAAAGGNCGACCGATGAAATCCTTTGTCGATAATCGCCACCAATCCGTGGATGANCGGCCGGAGCACCCGGATAATGTCCCCTTGGCAATTCATGATCTCACGGTGGCNTATCANCGCAAACCAGTGATNTGGGACGTCGAACTCAATNTTCCCGAGGGAAAACTGGTGGGGGTTGTTGGCCCAAATGGAGCGGGAAAGAGTACCCTGCTTAAAGCATGCCAGGACTTGGTGCCAAAGACTTCAGGNGAGGTGCAGATTTACGGAGCTCCCTATCGTGATCGGCGTGGNGACGTGGGGTATGTTCCCCAGCGTGAGAGCGTGGACTGGGATTTTCCGGTGAGTGCCTTGGAGGTNGTGGCGATGGGNACCTATGGGANGATTGGATGGTTTCGCCGAGTAGGAAAGCTTCATAAGCGTATTGCAAGAGAGGCTCTCGAGAGGGTGGGGATTGAGCATCTTGCAGACCGCCNGATCAGCCAACTCTCCGGAGGGCAGCAGCAAAGAGTTTTTCTTGCCCGGGCGCTTGCCCAGGACGCAAAGCTCTACTTCATGGACGAGCCGTTTGCGGCTGTAGATGCTGCCACGGAGGAGGCGATTGTCTCTTTGCTGAAAGAGTTGAACGGTGCCGGCAAGACATGTCTGGTTGTGCATCATGACCTGGCATCAGTAACNCGCTACTTTGACTGGTTAGTCCTTCTCAACATGCGAGTGGTAGCTTCCGGCCCTACGGGAGAAGTCTTTACTCGCGAGAATCTTCAAAAAACCTACGGGGGCAAACTCAGCCTGCTGGATGATGTTGCGGANCGGTTNCGTCATGTTGGCGGTTAATAAGGGGAAGCGGTGGNGGGGGCTCCTTCCTGTGATGTTTTTAGTTCTGGGCACGGGGNTTGCTGGCGCCCGTGAGTCGTTCTGGCCGGAGGAAGGCTACCTGTGGAANGTGATAACCCTGCAGACGTATAATTCCAGATTGGTAATNCTCTCCAGNGCTCTTCTTGGGGTTGCCTCTGGNATGGTTGGGACCTTTCTTCTCCTGCGTAAGCGTTCCCTGATGGGTGANGCCCTATCTCATGCGACCTATCCCGGTATTGGATTTGGCTTCCTTGTGATGGTCCTGCTCGGGGGAGATGGGAAGTGGTTGCCCGGTTTGCTGTTGGGAGCGACATCTACCGGNGTGCTGGGAGTTCTCATGGTGGTTGCCATTCGTAATACCACCCGCTTGAAGAATGATGCGGCAATGGGTATCGTGCTTGGGGTCTTCTTCGGGTTCGGAGNTGCCCTCATGAGGATGGTGAGTGATCTNCCCGGGGCCGATGCTGCAGGCNTGGACAGTTTTATTTATGGAACGGCCGCCTCAATGGTCTCCAGTGATTTTNTTCTGATTCTTCTCGTGACCGGAGGCGTGTGCCTTGCCTCGCTTCTTCTTCTGAAGGAATTTACNCTNGTCTGTTTCGATGAAGGTTTCGCTGCGAGCCAGGGATGGCCGACGTTGTTACTGGATCTGGTAATGCTNGGCCTTGTCNCGGCAGTTACGGTTGTAGGGTTACAGGCGGTTGGNTTGGTTCTGATANTTGCCTTTCTGATTATCCCCGCTGCGGCAGCGCGCTTCTGGACGGATGATGTTCGCGTAATGCTTTTGCTGGCTGCCTTAATTGGAGGAGCGGGAGGTTGGCTNGGCTCCAGCCTGAGCTCTCTTTTTGCGGATCTTCCGACAGGTGCGGTCATAGTCCTCGTGACGGCATTCATCTTTTTCGCGAGCATGCTTCTTGGCTCCGCGCGCGGGGTNTTGCCTCGTGCGTTGCGGCATGTGCACCTGCGTCGCAAGGTAGGGCGTCAGCATCTCTTGCGGGCGATATACGAAATACTGGAAGGTCAGCAGCCTGATGTAGCTGAGCCCATCAGAAACATCCCTGTCGACCATGCTTCTCTTGTGGCTCACCGGTCCTGGTCCCTGTCAGANATCAACCNCCTGCTGCGGCGTGCTCAAAAAGAAGATCATCTTGAGANTGCGATTGAGGGCNAGGTAAGGCTTTCTGAGGCTGGTTTCGGGGAAGCGGCCCGGATTACCCGGAATCACCGCCTCTGGGAACTATACCTGATTCGCTACGCGGATATTGCACCCTCCCACGTGGATCGCGANGCCGATCTGGTNGAGCACGTTCTAGATGCAGAAGTCGTAGGGCAGCTCGAATCCGAGTTGCAGGGTCGCCCCGTCAGNNTGGAAGTCCCCCCCAGTCCCCACTTCATAGATCAGCATGCAGGTTCNTAGGAAGTTCCAGATACGCCATGAAGTGGGATAGTCTAGACACTTGGACCGTAGTTATCGGGTCTTTTTGCGCAGTGGCATGTGCCTTGCCGGGATGCTTCCTGGTGCTNAGGCGCATGAGCATGATGGGAGATGCGATCAGTCATGCGGTTCTTCCGGGCCTTGCGATGGCTTTTTTTCTCACGCATAGCCGCCTCACTCTGGTGATGTTTGCGGGTGCGATCTGTGTCGGGTTGCTCACNGCCGCGTTTACGCAGTGGATTAGCAAGTTCGGCAAGGTCGATCGCGGGGCGGCAATGGGGATTGTCTTTACGACCCTGTTTGCGGCAGGACTCATACTAATTAGAAAGACCGCNAAATACGTTGAGCTTGATCCTTCATGCGTTCTTTACGGCTCATTGGANTACTGCGTTCTTGATACCCTGCATCTTGGTGGNCTTGAGGTGCCTCGAGCGGTTCTGAGCATGGGTGGTGTCATGGTTTTCAACATTCTTTTTACTGTTCTGCTGTTTAAGGAATTGAGAGTAAGCTCCTTTGACCCCTTGTTGGCAGATACTCAGGGGATAAGTTCCAACCTGGTCCATTATCTGCTCATGGCAGTGGTAGCAGTNACGACCGTCGCGGCGTTCGAGGCGGTCGGAAGTATTATCGTGATTGCCATGCTTATTGTTCCNCCGGCCACGGCACTGTTGCTCNCTGGCCGACTCTTCAACATGCTAATGCTGAGTGTAATACTGGCCATATTCTCTGCGTTTGCAGGACATGTGGGAGCGCTGGTGATTCCTGAGATGCTTGGTCTTCGTGGGACAGTCAGTTCTGGAATGATGGCCGTAGTCGCTGGACTGTTGTTTCTCATTGCGTGGGTGCTTGCTCCCGGGGAAGGGTTGTTTTTCAAGATTCGCAGCAGGGATCCTGGGAGAGGAGTGGGGAGCTCAAAATTACCCGGGCGGGAGCTCTAACAGGATACGTAAGGAGTTACCTGAAATATTCGGAATACTTTGCGATCAATAGTTGCGCGTAGTCCGAGAGCTGTGGTAAACTCGGATTCTACCGGATTTTCGAGCATTTCGATTCCGTGGCTCCAGCTACCACTCATCATGACAGAATCAACGATGTCCGCGCTGAACCCAGATCGCGCGACGCTGAATTTCCTGAATGGATTCCCAGAGAAGGTCAGGAAGAAAGGTGAGAAGTTACAGCAGGATGGTGCGGTGACTCAAATCTTCGGTAACCACCTTTATATCCAAGGTCGGGTCGAGGACAAGGGGGGTGTTCATCGGACGACGCTTCGTCTTCAGGGCAATAGATGGTTCGGGAACTGTACTGAGGAAAACGAAGATGTGGCGGGTGCTGCGATGTATGCGACCATGCTGGAGCGCATGCACCGGGGGGAGGATCTTCCTGAGTCCCCAAATGAATTTGATGATACTCCTGTTATCGACCTGATTGAGGATAAGCTCGACAGGGAGGTTGATGACAAGGAGGCGGATTTTGTCAGCAAGGTAGAAAAGCGTTACCGGCGCTATGTAATTGAAGGAGAGATTCATGACCATGACATGGTCCGGTTGAGCCCCCGCTGGGAGATCAACAGTTATGAACCGCTTGAGCTCTGGCCTGTTCCCCCGGGCGATATCATCGAGTTCTGGAACTACATTGCCTATGCCTTCTACAAGCGCAAACTAAGCTATCCGGATTTCATGAATGCGATCACCGACCTTGGAGCGGTGCAGCGCAAGATGAGTGACTGGGAGCAGGAGCGTGAGATAGCGTCCTGGTATGATCGGATCGAAAGAGTCAACGACAGGCCTCCGCAAGTGGAGCCGGTGGCTGCCGAGTTTCGTCTTGTTTCCACTATCAATGAGGCGCGGATTGAAGTGCGCGAGGGCGAGGGTGAGTGGTATGCCCTCCGTGAAAAACAGGAGATTGAGAGGTTGCTTGAACTCTACCGGGATTCGGCGCTGCGCACGGATGCAGCCAGCCAGATTCTCTGGGAGCATTTCCTCAGTCACTACAGCGAGTATGGGGAGGCCGGACTCGATCTCGATGAAGAGGAATCCTGCAGATTTCTGAACCGGATGTTCTGTCAGGAGACAGTACGAGGCCGGATGGTTAACCTTGATGTGAGGGAGTTCAAGGTGGTCAAGGAAGCACTCAAGTGGGTGTGTGACGATGATCCGGCCAATCCCAATTGCTTTGCCTTGCAACTGGTAACCAAGGGGGGAGAGGATGTCTCTCACTCGGTGCGGCTCCTGCCTGGTCGGGAGGAGCTGTATCAATCCGATGAGACGGTTTTCCCCGGGCCTCCGCGCTGGTTGGAGGAGACCGAGGTGATGCCCCGGTATCTCATACCCAAGACGGTCATAGACAGTCTAGAAGGCGTCGAGTTCCTCCGGAAAATTGGAGCGAGGCTTCCGGAGTCGATGCGGCGAAGGGTGGTCGACCTGGATCTCTACCCTCGGTTTGAGATGAAGATCATGCAGGGTTTGACTGCTGCTGAAACGGAACATCTGGTTATTGACGTGGCCGCTCTTGAGAAGAAGGAGAGACGCAGTGAAAAACTGGTGAAGGGAGGCTGGGAACTGGTGGAGCAGAAGCCGGTCAGGGGAAAGCAGTTGCTTCGCTTCGCGAGAGAGAAACTATATCCGATACCCGGTATCCTGTCCGAACTCGGACTCTCGTATGATGAGAAGCTTGATGCGTTCAAGACGCGTATTACCAAGCAATTCCCAGAGAAGTTTGCCGAGTGGAACGAGACAATGCCGGAATCCGTCGAGATAGAGATGGATGGCAAGCTGCGCACGATTCTGGCAGATCCTGTTTCCGCGGCGGTCCGCTTCGAGGTTGTGAATCAGGAGATCGACTGGTTTGACCTGAGAGTGGTGATCGATGTGCAGGGCGTCAATCTGAGCAAGGCCCAGATACGTCAGCTTGTCGCAGCCCGGGGAGGATATGTGCGTATGGATGATGGGTCGTGGATGCGTCTTGAGATCAAGCTCGATCCCGATCAGAGGGATGCCGTCACCCGGTTGGGCCTGGATCCATTTGACCTGTCGGGGGATACCCACCGGATGCATGCCATGCAGCTAGCCGATCCAAAGGCTGCTGAGGTCTTTGATCCGAAGGCGTGGAAGCGAATCAAGGATAGCGCCAAGGATATCAAGATTGAGGTTGAGCCGGAAGTTCCTGCGGGCTTGCAGGCCGATCTCCGGCCCTATCAGGTTGATGGCTTTAACTTTCTTGCCTATCTCGCGACCAATCGGTTCGGGGGGATTCTGGCGGATGACATGGGTCTTGGAAAGACAGTCCAGAGTCTTGCCTATATCCTGTGGCTGCGACAACTCGCCAAGGACCAGGGAAAGCATATGCCCGCCCTTGTGGTGTGCCCTAAGTCGGTGCTCGATGTCTGGGCGATGGAAGCGGATCGTTTTGCCCCGGAACTGAAAGTTCAGGTTCTGCGGAGTCGTGATCAACTGGATCTTGAGGCCCTCAAGAGCGAACTTGATGTTCTCGTTCTGAATTATGCCCAGTTGCGTGTTGGTGGGGAAGAGCTCAACAAGGTCAAGTGGTTGGTTGTAATCCTCGATGAGGGGCAGCAGATCAAGAATCCAGACTCCAAGGCGGCGAAGTCCGCGCGCGAGCTTAATGCGGAAAATCGTCTGGTTCTCACGGGAACCCCGATTGAGAACCGGTTGATGGACATGTGGTCGCTCATGGCTTTTGCCATGCCGGGTGTTCTGGGCTCTCGTGCCTATTTCAAGAAGCGCTTTGACAAGCGAAAGGATCCTAACTCCCAGAACCGTCTTGCTGCACGCTTGCGACCGTTTCTCCTGAGACGGACGAAGGGACAGGTGGCCAAGGATCTTCCCCCGCGGACCGAAGAGGAGGTCTATGCCAACATGGATGGGATACAGATGGAGATGTATAAGGCTGAACTGAAGCGGATCCAGAAAGCGCTGCTCGGCCTGGACTCTGATGAAGCGGTAAAGAAGAACAGTTTCGCTATTCTGCAGGGTCTCATGCGCCTGCGGCAGATCTGCTGTCACCCCGGGTTGATTGATCCCAAGTATCTGAAGGAGGAGAGCGCGAAATTGACCGCTCTCTTCTACCTGCTCGACCAGTTGCGTGAGGAGGGGCACAAGGTCCTGGTCTTCTCCCAGTTTGTTTCGATGCTCGAGATCATTCGAACTCAACTGGAGGTCGACAGCCGACCCTTTAACTACCTGACCGGTCAGACCAAGGACCGCAAGGGGGAGATCGAGAATTTCCAGACAAGCAAGGATCCATCGGTCTTCCTTCTGTCTCTGAAGGCCGGGGGTTCCGGCCTTAACCTGACTTCAGCATCCTATGTCATTCTCTATGATCCGTGGTGGAACCCCGCGGTGGAGAATCAGGCGATTGATCGGACGCATCGTATCGGCCAGAAAAACAAGGTGATAGCCTATCGACTGCTGACCAGGGATTCTGTTGAGGAGAAAATCAGGGTTCTGCAGCACCAGAAGACCGCCTTGGTGACCAATGTCCTTGGGGATGAGGGCTTTGCCAGTAATCTTGGCCTTGAAGACCTCCAGTTCATCCTGAGTCACGGTGGGGAACTGGAACCCGAAGGGCCCACCGGAGAATAATCAGGGCTGTTTTGCAGTAGATATGCCCGGGATTGGGCAGTGCCGGAGTCCCAGTTGCCCTGCTCGATGTGGGGACTGCTGTGAATAGAGGATGAGAGTCGTTAAGTTTTCCGTTGTTTGAGGGCAAAGGAAGTGTTCCGATTGGCTCAGTTCCGGGGAGTGATATCCTGTCTAGTCCCCTGAATGGAATGTTCCCATCAAACCGTCATGAGTCATATACACCGAATTTCATCTGCTTTTGCCGCTGCGGTGGTGAGTTGCACCTTGTTTCAGCCAGTGGGGGCAAAGCCTGCCGGTGATCGAGAGGTCTACAAGGAGGTCATTGTTCCGATTCTTCGAGGGAAGTGCTACCAGTGCCACGCCGATGTTGCTGATAACCCTAGCGGGAAGAAGAAGATCAAGGCCAAGTTGGAACTCACTTCTCTCGACCTTGTCAAGAAGGGCGGGGACGAAGGGCCTGCGGCAGTGGCAGGCAACCTGGATGAAAGCTTGCTGCTCGTCCGAATCAAATTGCCGCACGATGACGACGAGCATATGCCCCCGGAAGGCAAGCCTCAGGTGACTGAAGAGGAGTTGAAGGTTCTTGAGTGGTGGATCAAGGCTAACCTTCCCGCGGGAAAGAGCATGAAGGACGCTGGTGCTCCTGATGATATTCTGGCCGCCGCCGGAAAGATTCCAACGGATGAAGAGGTCAAGAAGTCACTCGCGCAGTCTTTTGCAGAAGCTGATGCCAGTGCTGCCAAGTTGGCAGCAGCACGTAAGGCCCTTGAGGCGCCCATCGCCGAGGTGTCGGGTCATTTCCCCAATGCGATTGGTTTCGTGTCACAGCAAGATAGTGACCTGACCTTTACAGCGGTGAGCATGCGGAAAGACTTCAACGATGAGCACCTTGCGAAGTTGGCCCCGGTCAGCGGAGGCTTGGTTGATGTTAATCTGGGAGCTACGGCGGTAACTGATGCCGGGGCCGTCAATCTTGGCAAGATGGCCCGGTTGAAAAAGCTCTGGCTGAATGGAACAGCGATTACGGATGCAGGCTTGGAGTCCCTGAAGGGACTGAGTGAGCTGGAATATCTCAATCTCTATGGAACCCAGGTTACCGATGAGGGTCTTAAGAAGCTTGCGGGCCTCAAGAATTTGAAGAGGCTCTATCTTTGGCAGACAAAGGTGACTCCCGGCGCAGTTGAGGAGTTCAAAAAAAGCGTAAAGGACTGTGATGTGAACATGGGGATCAAGGTGGAATAAAGATCCCCTTGAACTGGGGCGGGTAAGCCTCGGACGGTTGCGTCCGGGTGGACTCTTTTCCCTAAGTGCTCAAGTCACTACTCATCGTTTCCTCTCCCACGAAAACGATCCCTGAATTGCTGCCTGCGATCGGCATCCCGAACGATCCGCTCCTGCTGCTCGGCGGAAAGTCCGCTGCTCGGGAGCCATGCCCGGGCTTCCTCGGGATCTCGACGGATCCATGAGCGGGCCACGCCGTTGAGAGTTTCTGAGCGGATCTCGTCATTTGCGATCGACGCGGCCCACTCTGCCGCCATCTGGGGGTCGGATCCATCCAGTTCATTGGCATAACTTCTCACTGCAGCGTCCCGCGAGGCGGAAGGTTCCATCTCGCGGAGGAAGTTGCCGGCTGAGACCGGGTCTTCCCGGGTCCAGCGCTCCATCGACTGGTTAATTGCCCGGGACTGGGTGACCTCGGGAAGATCTGCTACCCACCGGACTGCTGCCTCAGGGTTTTCCCGGCCCAGTTCTTCCGCCACCTCGCGCACAGCTCGCTCCGCGTAGCTCTGGTCTGCATGCCTCTTGACCCATTCCGCTGCTGCAGCGGGATCCTCCCGGGCAAACTGGTCGGCTACCCGGTCGAATGCCGAAGCCTTGATGGTGCCTTCCGGTAGTTGTTCGGCCCAGGCGGTTGCGTTGGACATGCCGCGCTCGATTTGAGCTGTAGCGATAGTATCAAGTTGCCGGTCAAATGCGTATGCGCGCCCCCGGTCCCACCATTGGCGTTCGCCTTCCTCCGCTGAGGAGTTTTCAGCTGCGCTTCGTTGTGCCTGATCAAGTTCGAGGACGAAATCCGTGGCGGCGTCCGGATCGGAGCTGGCAAGGCCGTTGACAATGCCCTGAGCGAGGACTCCTTTTACCATGCCGTTTTCGATGCCCTCAAGATGCGCTTTGGCCCCCTCCGGATCGGCGCTGGCCCATCCGGTAATGGCTGCGATTCCTGCCTGAGCCTGACGACGGGGATCACGGCTCATTCCTTCGATGGCCTTCATGGCGCTGGCCCCATCCAGTTGTCCCCAGGCACGCAGGAAAAGAGTCATCTGAGCCTCGGAGCCATCGCCACGCCTTTTTCGTAAGTCCTCAAAGATGCTTTGAGCGTTCGAGGCGTCCATGCTGAGGATGAGTTCGGCGAAAAGCTGGTTCGCTACGAGTGGGTCGCGTTCGTTGAGGAACTGAGAGATGGTTACCCGCGATTGCGTTCCGCGGGCTCCAGAGAGGGAAAGTCCTGGCCGTTTTCCAGCCTGAGACCCTTTGCTGGCACGCGTAACCAAGCTTTTGCTAGTGCGTTTAACCTCGATGGCGGAGTCTTCCGGTCCTTTGGCCGACTGCGTGCTGGTGCGTCCATAGAGAAACGCGATGACGGCTACGGAGAGCCAGATAGCGTGGAGAATGAAGGACTTTTTCATGTGCAAAATAGGCGTTGGTGGATCTTATCTGTATTGTGCGTTACCGAGGGAGGATCTCCGCAGAGCTTTAGCCTATCGGACAGGGAGTCAGGAGGGATTTTTTATTTCTTTATGAAGCCACGCCTTACCATAGGTCCAGAGGGCTTCTGCACTGCGTTTTTTTAGATTCATGGCATCGGAGGCCTCAGACATCGTCATGCCTGCAAAGTAGCGGAGTTTGACCAGTTTCGCGACCTGAGGATCCTCAATCTCCAGCCTGCCAAGAGCCTCGTGTACCGCTATTAGTTCTTCGGCGGGCGCGTTAACCACAATTGATTCCTCGACCGAATCGAGATCCGTCTTGGGGGCTCCGGATCCACGCTTCTGGCTCATGTGCCTCCGGGCGTGGTCGACCAGGATTCTCCGCATGGCTTCGGCGGCAGCACCGAAGAAATGGTTTCGGTTATTCCAGTTCTCTCCTGCCGAACCCTTCAGTCGAAGCCAGGCTTCATGCACGAGGGCGGTGGCCTGCAGGGTGTGTCCGGCGCGCTCACCCGCCATCTTGCTACGGGCTAGACGGCGTAACTCCTCATAAACGGCAGGAAGAAGTTCTTCAGCCGTGCACTCTCCAGTCTCTAATCGGCAGAGAATGCGGGTTACGTCGTCCAAGGTCCGGTCAGGGTTGTAAATGAGAAGGAGTCTGTCAACGGGGCAGAGTGGCTCAACTGGTTATCTGCGGGAATTCCAACAAATTGACGGACATGGAGGGCGTTACGATGTTATGATCCGTCCTGCGAAAGTAAGCGGGCTCGCTAAAAGTCACTCTCTATTCATTCATTGCCACTGTGATTCGTAAGCCAGTCAAAGAGGTTGAGGTTGTCAGCAAGGTGCGGGAAGTGTTTACCGCGGCATTGGCATGCAATGACTCAACGTCGAGGCAAGAGCTGCTGAATAATGCATGTGGCGAAGATGATGAGTTGCGAGAGATGGTTGAGTCTTTGCTTGAGGAGTCGACGGTAGCCGGGAATTTTCTGGAGCGTCCAGCGGTTGAAGATCGGACCCGGGATAGGGGTAGTGATGATAGTGTTGATCTTCCCGGAGAAAACCTTGGCGATGAGATCGGACCCTATCGTCTCGTGGAGCTGGTTGGAGAAGGAGGAGGGGGCAGGGTTTACCGTGCCGAGCAGAAGGACCCGGTTCGAAGAACGGTTGCCTTGAAAATACTGAAGCTGGGTATGGATACCCGGAGTGTAATCCGGAGATTTGAGGCGGAGCGACAGGCCTTGGCGGTGATGGATCACCCGCATATAGCGAAGGTTTTGGACGCAGGAGCGAGTCCTGACGGGCGGCCTTATTTTGTCATGGATTTTGTGGAAGGTCAGTCCATTACCGAATACTGTGATGGACGAGCGCTTCCGGTGAAGCGGCGAGTCGCGCTCATGATCAAGGTGTGCCGGGCTGTGGAACATGCACACCAGAAGGGGATCATTCATCGTGATCTGAAGCCTTCGAATATTCTCATTGTTGAGCAGGATGAAGAGGTGGTGCCCAAGGTTATCGATTTTGGGGTGGCAAAGGCTGTTGACCCCTTCGACTCAGAAGGGTTGTTGACGGTGCACGAAACAATCATAGGCACGCCGGCTTATATGAGTCCGGAACAGTCACAGCGTGACAGAGGTGATATCGATACCAGAAGCGATGTGTATTCGCTCGGGGTTCTTCTGTATGAATTACTTACCAGTTACACTCCCTTGGATGGAGTTCTGGCAAGGGAGGCGGGTATTGATGAGTTGAGAGAAGCCTTCCGGGATGCCGAGCCTTATCGGCCATCCCTAAGGGTCCGGCATTCACGTGTTGAGGATCGCCCTCGGATCGCAACAAACCGAGGAACGGTGATTGGGAGACTGGAAGCTGAGCTTCAGGGAGATCTTGATTTGGTGGTGATGAAGTCCCTGGCCCGTGACAGGATCAGTCGTTACGGTGGAGCTAGTGAGCTGGCGAACGATCTGGAGCGGTATCTGGCCCGGTTGCCGCTTGAGGCAAGTCCGCCCAGCACCGCGGATCGGGTGCGGAAATTTGTGCTCCGGAATCGGTCGGCCGTTGCTGCCGCGGTATTGCTGCTGCTGATGTTGATTGCCGGGGTTATTGTGAGCACAGACCAGGCTTTGAGGGCTACCCGGGCTGAGAGTAATATGAGGGAGGCTCACCGTCAGAAGTCGATTGCACACGATAGTGCTCTCCGGGGGTGGGAAGAAGCGGTGAGGAACGCATCTACTGCCAGACTTCACGAGTATGTGGCGGATATTAACGTAGGGTATCACGCAGTCGAAGACGGTCATGTAGCGAAGGCCTTGAATCTGCTGGAAAGGCAGCTCCGTTCGGATCCCGGAGGGGAGTTGCGTGGTTTTGAGTGGCGCTATCTGGCTTCCATGTGCATGGGTGTGCCCCATAGGACCCTGCCCCGTCAGAGCAGCCCCGTTTCAGCGATTGCGTTTTCACCCGATGGAGATCTCGTCGCGGTGGGAACTCGCAATGTAGTCCAGGTGTGGGATCTCTCGTCGGAAGAGGAAAAGATCTCGTTCCCTGGTCCAGCATCGGCAGTCAGCTTTCTTGGTGAGGGAGAGTTGCTGGCAGTTGGAAATCGAAGTGGGACCGTTATTCATGATCTCAGGAGTGGAGAGACGGTAAAGGAGTTGCTGGGGCAACTCGGAGGAGGGTCAGTAGTGCTGTCGCCCCGGGGAGATGTGCTGGTTACCAGCGGCGGTGGCTCGGTAACGCTGTGGGAAACAGGAAACTGGCAACCTCTCCGACGACTGCCGGATGTCAGTGGACCCCTGGCGTTTTCGCCCGACGGGCAGATTCTTGCTACTGGCTCAAATGAGGGCATTGTTCTCTGGGATCTTGTGGGAGAACAAAAGGTGACCTTGAATGATTCGGCGGTTCCTCTTCGTGGCTTTTTCCCGGGAGGAACCAGAATACTGTTCTCTCCCGATGGAAAGACCGTGCTGGCTCCTCATGTCGAAAAGTCAGAACTGGGCATCTTTTACATCGGGGCTTGGGATGCTGGTACCGGAGAGGAGTTGGGCGTCTTGCCGGCGACCCCTGCTGATGTGGGTCATTCGGGGATGATTACCTCCCTGGCTGCGGATTGGGAAGGGCAGGTCATGGCGTCCAGCAGTTGGGATCATTCAGTAATTCTGTGGGACCTGACCACGCGTCGCTTGTTGAGAACTCTCCATGGTCACAGAGGAGAGGTCTGGTGCGTGGCAATGTCGCCACAGGGAGACTTGGTTGCCAGCGGAAGCAAGGATGGCGAGGTCAAGGTCTGGCCTGTTGCGATTCCTGTAGAATCCGAGGGTATTGCGGGTCGTTGGGAGCCCTTGAGCTTCTCCCGGGACAGTCGCTATGTTGGCGCCCTGAACAGGGAAGGCGGGGTCGCGATCATTAACCTGGATTCGAGGAAGGTAGTTCATCAATTGGAGGCAACATCCTCGGATGAACGTTATCCGCGCTATGTTGTCGCCCTGAGCGATGACCTGACCTCCCTGGCCGAGGCCATGCCGGATGGGGAAGTGAGGATCAGAAGGCTCGGAAAGGAAGGGGACGGGGTCAACGGTTCTGAGATAAGAATCGAGAGCGGAAGCTCGCGGGTGGACGGGTTGGCAATTGCTCCCGAC
Organism: Roseibacillus sp.; assembly: GCA_002709395.1. GTDB lineage: Bacteria > Verrucomicrobiota > Verrucomicrobiia > Verrucomicrobiales > Akkermansiaceae > Roseibacillus_B. Next base: position 33,517 of record PAQU01000050.1, read on the forward strand.
TCGAGTACTCTGGTTACGGTAGGATGGAGAGACGATCTTGCATGGTGGGACCTTGAAGATATCTCGGCTCCTATCGTGAGGATTTCGGGCCGACGTGCTGTATTCTCGGCGGATGGAGCAACCTTGGCAACTGTGACAAGGGATGGTTACAGTATCATATGGGATACGGACACCCGCAGGGAGCGATTGCGTATTCAGCATGGGGATCAATCCTTTGGTTCAAGCATGGCAATTTCCCCGGACGGGACGATTCTGGCCCTGACTTATGGGATCGATGATTTTGAGAATGCGGTCAGCCTCTGGGATGCCACAAACGGTGTTCGCCTTGGTGTCCTGTCGGGTCACAAGCAGTCCATCTGGTCTGTGGCGTTTTCTCCGGATGGTCGGACATTGGCGTCCTCCAGTGCAGATGGTAGTCTCCGGCTCTGGAACGTTGCCTCCCGCCGGGAGTTGATGTCCCTGGGGGAGGGTGGAGTCAGTCTGGCGCATCTTCGATTCTCTCCGGACGGCTCATATCTTGTTGGGGGGACACCTCCGTTTGTGAGCTCGGGAGAGATCCGCATCATTCATGCGCCTCCGACCAGTTTCGAGGCGTCCAGTCGGCCCGTTATTCCCTGAGGGCTTCCGGGGGTGTGCCGTTTGAGGGGAGTAGTCTCCCTCGGTTGCAGGGCGCACGCCTTATTTCAGATCTTCCTCAAGTGAGAGTCCGTAAAGGGACGCGATAGAAGATATGAACGCAGAGTGCTTCGGAGGTGCTGCCCGTTGCCATTTTAAGAGGTACTGAGGGAATGTTTCCCCTTTGGGGGAGGGTGAGGAATTCAGCCAGCGTATTGCATTCCAATGCTGCGGTTGCCTCTCGAAAGCAGCAAGCAGGACGAGGGCCATTGCTCCATTCTTTTCTCGATCGGTGCCATTGGAGGAAAGGTGCCGGGCATGTTTCTGGTAATAAGCCGGCATCCCGGTGCGCATGATCTCCAGATAGTCATGCCGGGTTCGTTCGATCTCATCGGTGTAGTCACGCAGTAAAGGAGCATAACTCCTCCAGTTTTCGTAAGGAGCATTAGTTCTCCATTCCACTGACATCCTGCGCATGCAGTAGAGGGATGCGACCTCGCATATCGTTTCCTCAAACCAGAGGTTGCCTCGAAAGTCTTTGTCATAGCCGCATAGGACGTGACAGATTTCATGGGAAAACTGGTAGGCGTATTGAGCCCAGTAGAGTTTTTCGGTGGCCAGTCTTATGAGGTGTTCCCCTTTTTTTCCGCGCCTGAAGAGAACGATCGGACCATTGGTCCCCCTGCTGACATCAGCGGTGGTCTTTTCAAGTCCGCTCATGTGTCTTAGTAGCTGGTCTGCTGCGGAGCGACATACAGCATGAATATCAGCCTTCGAGGCGTTGAACCCTTCGGCGTTCACCTGGATGGTAAGGGATTTGCGAGAGTCAGCCTGAGAACCAAGCTGCAGAAAAACGAGAATTGCGGCAGGGAGAAAGCGAGAGGTTCGTAGGTTTCTCATGGTGAAGATCAATGTTTTCAATAGGGCCCACGAATGTGCTCATGAACATTACCAAGGTAGAATTGGCGGAGAGTGTGGTGTAATTCCTCGGAAAGAGGAGCTAGCGAAGAAACGGCCGCGTTTTCCTGAACCTGTTCCGGGGAGCTGGCCCCGGTAATGATTACGGAGACCGCTTCGAAATCCAGAATCCAGCGTTGGGACATCTGGGCCATGGTCATGTTGGCGGGAACGAGAGGACGCAGTTGATTGACAAGTTCTACTCCTTTCTCGAAGGGGAGACCGGCGAAGGTTTCGCCGACATTAAAGCATGCCCCGTCCCGGTTGAAGTTACGGTGGTCCTTTTCACCAAAGGTGGTCTCAGCGTCGAACTTGCCACTCAGTAACCCACTGGCCAGCGGTAGTCTGACGATGATGCCGACTCCCTGTTCTGCCGCCCGGGGAAAGAGTTCTTGAATAAGCTTTTGCCTGAACGGATTGAAGATTACCTGGAGAGAAAGGAGGTCTTCGTGTTTCAGACAGGTAAGGCCCTCCTCAACACTTTCGACACTCGCCCCGAAGTGCCTGATAAGACCCTCTTCCTTCAGTGCCCGTAACCAGTCAAAAATGGATTCTTCCTGAAGAACCGAATGCGGGACACAATGCAGTTGCAGGAGGTCGAGGCAGTCCACCCCGAGTTTCTCGTTGGTTTCAAGAATGGACTTTCGGAGGTTCTCTTCACTGTAACCGTCGGGGTAGACTTCGCGACCGGTCTTGGATGCAACCGTGATGCCGTCACCTTGTTTCTGAAGGAATTTCCCGATGATGCTTTCGCTGCGTCCAGAGCCATAGACATTGGCGGTGTCGAAGAAGCTGGTTCCGTAGCTCTTTGCAGCCGAAAGGATCTGGTGGCCGGTCTCCTCGTCGAGGGGGCCGAATTCCGTCCCTCCCAGTTGCCAGCAACCCAGTCCTACTTCCCCAATTTCAAATCCATTTGTGCCGAGAGTGCGTGTTTTCATTCGTTGAGAAACGGTGGCGGGGTGAGGCGGATATTCAAGGAGGGAGTGCCAAGACTGGCTGAAGTCTTGCGAGGAAGGAGTCGGGTTGGATGCAAAACGGGCCGCAGGGATGTCTGCGGCCCGCTTGGAGATGCTTCTGTTGGCAGAGCAACGACTGGTTATTTATGAGCTGCTGGCTTCACTCCCTTCTTGAAGCCGTTGAAACTGTAAAAGGTAGGATTATACTCTCCGACCGGAGTGACATTGGCCTTGCCGTCGATCTGATCCTCCATGCCGAGTCCCCAGAAAACGCCATTGACGACCATCCGCCGAAGGCCCTCACTCTTAAAGTCTGTGGCGGCTCCCATGGTGGTGCAGAAGAGTCGGTTGGTTTTGCCCTTGGGGTTCTTCAACTCGCGGGTCCACGCTACCGGCATGGCGGGATCGTTTACATCCCCGACCTGTCCAGTCGCACGATTTTTCTTTTTTTTCCCTTTGACGGGCTTGGAGTCCGGCTTGAGGGAGTCGGTTACGAGTCCCCGCATGAGGATCGTGGCGTCCTTGGGAGGATATGCTTCGTAGGTATCGCTGTCAGCAAAGACATCGGTGGCTCCCTTGAGGATGGGATGCTCCTTGTTGGCGTCTTCCACTACTCCACGACATCCTTCGCGCTTATGCGCCCCCCAGTGGCTGACCCATCCTTCGCCAAGCACCTTTTTGCCGAAACTGTTGAAGTCCCGGTAAGACCCCTGTCGCAGTTGAAAGGCGTGAGTGCTTGTTCGCAGGCCGATGATGGGCACTCCCCGGTGGTAGGCGTCCACAAAGTGTTTCATGTCCTCGTCAGGCCAGTTGCGGAATCGCAGGGCTATAATTATAAGATCCGCGGTGTCCATGGCTTTCGCGTTGGTGACGCTTTTCTGGTTGTTCGGATCGATCTCGCCCTTGTCATTGACGGAGAAGAGAACTGTGCAGTCGAATCCATGGTGGTCGGACAGGATACGGCCAAGCATGGGGAGGCACTCCTCGGACCGGTATTCCTCGTCACCGCTGACTAGAACAACGTGTTTTCCCTTTCCGGGGCCGCTCTTTCCCTTGTAGTGGACTGATAAATGGTGGTCGGCGTGAATGGAGGCCATGCCGAGCGCGAGAGTGGCGCCAGTTAAGACAATGCGATTGAATAGATTCATAAGCTTAGTGGGTGGTTCGAGTGTCAACAGGCTGCATACGGACTCTCCGGTGGCAAGATTTCAATGAGGGGATCCGGGGAACTTCTGGAGGTTGGGCGGCGAAAATCGAAGGATTGTTCCGCTGCCGGAGTTGTTGGTTCAGTTGCCAGAGGCCTCAAGAGCTGCAATGTTGTTGCGCATCACGCTGAGGAAGTCCCCCTCCGCCGGCTGGTTTGCACAGGGCGAGATGACGATGCTGATGAGGCCAGCTTCCCTCAGGAGTTCAACGTTTCGGCCGAGAGGAGTGCTCTCCCAGATGAAAACCCTGGCATCTGGATGTGTTTTTCGGATGTTGGCCAGTGCCGCCATGTCCTGAGGGGTAATTTCATTCCCGGGTTCCCAGAGTAGCGAGGGAGTGACGAGGTCATAGGCGCGAGACCAGTAATGGTAGACCGGGTGTGAGGTGATAACCGTAGCTGGCCTCAGTTTCGAGGCTGCGGCTTTCATTGCAACGTCGAGGGCTTTGAGGTCTTTCTGGAGGTCCTGAAGCCTGTTCATCAGGGTGGTTTTGTGCCTGGGGAATTGTTCGGTGAGCGCGAGTGCCACGGCGGAGGCCTGCGCAGAAGCCTGCTTGAGGTCCAGCCAAGTTGTGAAGGCGAGTCCCTCATGGGAATGACTTTCTGATCCTTTCTTGTGCTTGTGACTGATGCTGTCCTTGAGCCTGATGAGTTGATTCTCGAACGAGCTTGAGGTGACTACAGTGGCCTCGTAGGGGAGAGTCCGGGTAGCGGTCCACTTGGCATAGTTCGCTCCGTTGAGCAGGATAAGGTCGGCCTTCTGGATGGAGGTGACCTGTTGATCGGAAGGTTCCCAGAAGGCCGGATCCTGTCCGGCAGGGATATCAAAAAGCACGGTGGCAAACCCATCCGCAAGACGTTTGGCGAAATAGGCCAGGGGATAGTTTACGGCGGCAATTACCGGGTCTTCCCTTGCCTTTTCGCCAGCTGGGTTTTCTCTGAGACCCTCTTCACAGGACAGCAACAGGAGGAGGAAACTGCTGGAGATGAGGGCGGATCGGCAAACGGACTTATGCATTGTGACGGGGTAAGGGTCTCAGTTGAGCAGCTTGGAAAGCATTTCAGGGGCAATTGACCGGGTGAGAGCTCCGGCCAGGAGCGAAAGAGTCATTGCGGAGATTACGATAACGGCGACCTCCATTCCCTGCAGGCAGAATATTACATGTCGGGTTGCGCCGATCTTGGAATAGGTGCGAAGTTCACGCTCCCGGAGTCGAAAGGAGAGAAGAAATACCATGAGTGCCAGTCCGAGAGCGGCCAACCCGAGGAGGCGGAAGGCGGTGAGGGCGAGGCGCTGCGTGGCAAAGAGGGTAGAGGCAAGGTTCTCCACCGCTTTGAGAGGGATCACAATTTGCTCTGTAATTTCTTCGTCCTGATAGAAGGCAAGGGCAAGGGCACGTTGCTTGCGGTTCTTCGGGACAACAACAGCGGAAGAAAGAGGGTAAGTGGACTGGTCACCGTGGAAGTGAAAGCTCTGGATGTTGGTGGTGGTTACTTCGTTGAATTCCACTACCGAGGAGTTGGCGCGGATTACGTTCCCGTCAGATTCCCGTGAGAGAGCATTATCGCCGGGAGCAGCCACTTTCTGGTGTCCATGCGCCAGGCCTTCAATGATCCAGGTGGTCTTCAGATCGACGAAGACGGCATCATCGTCAGCGGTCTGATTCGGAGCGAGTATCCCGGTGATACGCATCCTGAGGGGGTAGACGCCTGCAAGATCGAATATGTTTTCCGGTGAGGAGATGATTGTGTCGCCCGGTTTAAGGTTTTGTCGTTCTGCAAGGGCTGCTCCTATCACGCAGTCTCCGAGACGTGTGATCCAGCGTCCGGCGGTAAGATTAAGTCCACGTAATTCGAAGTATGTCAGCGTTGTTCCTATGATGGGAGCGCCGCCGGCCCTGAACCGGACATGAAGTGGAATTGTTCTGCCGAAGCCCTGGGATACGAGGTTTTCGTAGGCGCCATATTTCAGGGGGGGCAGTTCCTGAGGAGTAAAGTAGAGTGAGTTGAGAGTAAGGTCTATGGAACTCCCTTCCGGTCCCACCAGTAAGGGGGTGGAGCGTGCGCGGTCCTCGAGGACGGTTTCGCTTTCACTGATGAAGATATGGAGGGCTCGCGGGAAGTAGAGGGTGAGAGCGATGCTGCCAACAAGCAGAAGCGATCGAACAGGCCGGTGACGGAGGGCCTTCCAGCTGAGGAATGCGATGCCTCCGAGGTTCATGGGCAGGTGGGCTCCCGGGATTGGTTGAGGTCTTCAAAATGAATAACCCTGTCAAATGAGTCGAGAAGTTCGACGTCGTGTGTGGCTACGACCAGCGCCTGCTGGTTTTTGCGTGCAGAGTCTATCATCAGGCGGACCGTCCTGTGCTTATTGGAGGAATCGAGATTTCCGGTGGGTTCGTCGGCCAGGACCAGGGTTGGACTGGTGCTCAGGGCCCGGCAGATTGCTGCTCTCTGGCGTTCACCATGTGAGAGGCTGGCAGGGAGGATGCTCCAGTAGCGCTCGATTCCCATTTTTTCAGCGAGCTGCTTTGCGGTTGACTCAAGGGAAGCCCGGTCGTTCCTGAGCCCAAGGTGAAGTGGCAGGAGGATATTGTCGCCAACAGAGAGATGCTCAACCAGTTCGAATTCCTGGAAGATCAGACCCATGCGGGAGAGTCGGAAGGCTGCGGAGCGAGTCGGGCGCAGGGAGTTCAGCTCTACGCCATCTACCTCGATACGTCCTTGTTCTGGCTGGAGGATTCCGGCAATGAGGTTGAGAAAGGTTGTCTTGCCACAGCCACTTGGCCCCACGATGGCAACGGTCTGCCCCGGGTTGCATGTAAATTCCTCTATGCGCATGCGGTAAGGACTACGCGGATAGGAGAACTCGACTTTCTCGACCTGGAGCAGGGGCTTCATTTTGATTCAGGTGCGGGGGGAGGCACAGGAGCCCTTTGACGATCATGGAGGGTCAGAAGGGTGATCTTCCATTTCTGTTCCACGGGTTCGACCTCGAAAGAAGCGCGGTAGAGGTTGAGGCGGTCGTGAAAGTGGCCCCAGTGACCAACCCGACCACTCACTTCCCATTCGCAGAGAGCTTGAAAACCCGGCCTCGTCGGGAGAGGCGAGGACTTGGAGGATTCGATACGAAGATCGTTTACCCGGACTCTTGAGCCGTCGCGCTCCCTGCTTTGAAGGGTTCTTTGGATTTCGAGAAATATGGGAGTGAGGGCTTCTCCTCCTGCTACCTTATCCAGTTCTTCATACTGCTGATCGCGATTCTGATAGTTGAAGGAGTGGTATACTCCCCTCAAAAGAGGATCCAGAATACGGGCTGCTGCGGCATCGCTGATGCTGATTGAGGATGTTTTTCCGCGGAGCGGAATACCAACCCCCTTGAATACGATCGCTGCAGGAAGAATGAGGCCGATAAGGGTGAGGCGGATGACCAGGTTTTCTTTTGCCCGGAAGATGATGAACCCTGCAGGGAAGATAATAATAATCAGGGCAAGGCTGAGCCATGGAATCCTGAACGGTTCTGCTGCCGTAAGAGCAGGGAGAGGTGGGGGAGTTGGTGGAGAGTTGCGAGCGCCGGAGCGATACCTGCCCCGGATGTTAAGGGTGGGATTGAATTTTGTCAGGTTGAAGTTACGCGTGCCTCCGGCATCAGCCACCTTGACAGTGACAAAGGGCGAGTTTTCGGGCAAGAGGTCCCAGAATACCTGAAGAGCCTGGCGAGGATCGAAGTTAGGTGTAGCGTAGATAGCGCTGATTCTGATGTCTCGTGCGGTAACTGTTGCGTCATGGTCGATGATGGAGAATTCAGTGGCGTCCGGTTCAATGAAGTGAATCCGGTCCAAGGTGAAAACCAGAGGCTCGTCCTGTATGGTGACAGGACATTTTCCTGCGAGAAAATTTCCGATAGTGGTCTTGAGGTCATCCTTCTCCTCGGGTCGGATTTCCGAGTCTGGTTCAAGACCAAGGTCGATCCATTCTTGAAGGGCCAGCGGGCTCACCAGAAACTCTTTCTCGATCTGCCATGCATCAAGATAGAGCGCTCCGCTCAATGCGGCCGGAGCAGCGCCCTGCTCCTGGCCTGGTGTTGAAACAGTTCCCGAGATCGCGATCACAAGGATGACTGCGACCTGGCGGGCGATGAGAATGGGGTTAGGTAGCGGTGCAAGCATGCCCTCCAAAGCAGGACTCCGGGCGCAGTCTATGTCGGAGCAGGGAGATGAGCAAGAGTCCCGGGGATAATCCGACGAAGGCCGGTTCCGGGCGTTAGGACCGATGAAAGATCGTCTGCTCTTATCATGAGAACGGGGCCAGTTCATTTTTCGAGAGAGATCGCTTCGACTTCAGGAAACATCGGTTATTTTAAGAAAGTTTTTGATAATGAGCATGGGAAGGTGCGAATTGCGTCCTCTGAAGGGAGTAATTCGGGAGGGTTGGCTTGTAAGAAGGATCTCTGGCTGTCAGATTTTGACAACTCGCAGGTATGTTCATGAGACTAATCCAAGGACCCCTTTCGTTGCTGGTTTTCAGTGCCAGTCTGGCCTTTCCGATTTCTTTAATTTGTAACGCAGAAGAAACTGAGGATTCTGCGGTTCGACCTGTCAGTTACTGGAATGAAATCCGGCCTCTGATGCAGGCGAGTTGTCAGGGGTGTCACCAGCCCGCCAAGGCCAAGGGGGATTATATTCTAACTGATGTAAAACGCCTGATCGCTGGTGGAGAAAGCGGAGAGGCGGTCGTTCTTCCCGGTAAACCTGGAGAGAGTTTTCTGCTTGAGCAGATTACTCCGGACGAAAACGGAAAAGCTGAGATGCCCCCCCGGGACAAGGCTCTCCATGAGACTGAGATCGCCCTGATCAAGCGCTGGATCGAAGAAGGCGCCGTTGATGATACTCCTGAAAATGCCTTCCAGAAATACGACATGGAAAATCCTCCGTTGTATCTGGAGGCCCCGATCGTTACATCCATGGATTACTCGCCTGATGGAAGCCTGCTTGCGGTGGCAGGATTTCATGAGGTGCTGTTGCATAAGTCTGACGGGAGCGGGTTGGTTGCGCGGCTGGTTGGGCTCTCGGAGCGCATTGAAAGCGTATCTTTTTCTCCTGATGGCACGATGCTTGCCGTGACCGGTGGTTTGCCCGGTCGAATGGGCGAGGTTCAGGTATGGGATGTCTCGAAGAAGGCCCTGAAGATTTCCGTCCCGGTAACCTACGATACGCTCTACGGGGCCGCTTGGTCACCGGATAACAAACTGGTGTCCTTCGGGTGCAGTGACAATACCCTGCGGGCGGTTCGTGTTTCGGATGGCAAGCAGGTGCTTTTCATGGGGGGGCATAATGACTGGGTTCTTGATTCCGTGTTCTCCCGGGACGGGAAGCAGGTGATCAGCGTTGGCCGTGACATGACGGCAAAGCACACTGAGGTGGAAACAGAGAGGTTGATTGACAATCTTACCTCGATCACTCCCGGGGAACTGAAAGGGGGTATTGCTGCAGTTGCCGGACACCCTTCCAAGGATGAAGTTCTCGTGGGAGGATCCGACGGGCAACCGCAGGTTTTTCGGCTTAAAAGGCAGACGGCTCGAAAGATCGGAGATAACGCCAATGTGGTTAGAAAGTTTCCGCGTATGCCGGGACGAATCTGGGACCTCGCCTTTAACGGGGATGGTAAGAGGGCTGCAGCAGTAAGCAGTCTCAATGGTGCGGGAACCATCACGATTTATCATTCCGACTACGATAGCGGCATTCCCGACGACATTAAAAAGATCTTTAACAAGACTCCGAATGGGGCGGAGAAGCAGAAGCTGGAGGGCTATTGGGCGCGAGAGGTAAAGGTTCTGCATTCCATTGACGTGCCGGATGCAGAAATGTTTTCTCTGGCCTTTGCCCCTGATGGCAAGATTCTTGCAGCGGCCGGGGCCGACGGCAGCGTTCGCTTCATTGAGGTTGAGACCGGCGAGTTGAAGGGGGAGTTTCTGCCGGTGGAGATCGAGGAAGCCAAGGTGGCGTCCCAGTCTGAGGGTAAGAAAGAGAAGCCCCTCAACCGGAAAAGGGGGAAGCGTGCGGAGCTTGGTGAGAGAAAGATCCCGGCGAATGAAATCGCCTCACTTTCCATAGAGCCTTCCGAGATGATCTTCGACAACTCCAACCAGGTTTTTCAGGTCCTGGTTACCGCGCGCCTGAAGGAAGGAGGCGTTGTTGATGTGACCCGCCAGGTGATTCCGGAGGAAGCGGGAGGTATCGTTGAGATCAGTGCCCGGGGACGGATTCAGCCTGTCAGGGATGGGAATGGCGTTCTTTCGGTCAGGATCGGAGACAACAGGGCTGAGGCGAAGGTGGTCGTAAGGAACCTGAGTAAGCAATATATCCCGGATTACGTACGTGACGTTAAGCCGGTGATCAGTCGAATGGGGTGCGATGCAGGCACCTGTCACGGTGCCAAGGACGGGAAAAATGGATTCAAACTTTCACTGCGCGGCTACGATCCGCTCTTTGATGTCCGGGCCTTTACAGATGATATTTCTGGTCGTCGCGTTAATTACGCATCCCCTGATGACAGCCTGATGCTTTTGAAGGCGACTGGAGCGGTCCCCCACGAAGGGCAGCAGGTGACTGAGCCCGACTCGGAATATTACCGGATTATCCGGGACTGGATCCTGAGTGGTTCCGATCTCTCCGATCCCAAGCCTGTTGTGAAGTCCATTGAGGTATCCCCGAAAAACCCGGTGATCCAGGAGGTGGGAGGGCAGCAGCAGATCCGGGTAGTGGCTACCTATGCAGATGGCTCAAAGCGTGATGTGACTCGTGAGTCTTTTCTGGAGAGTGCCAACCAGGATGTTGCTATTCATGATGACTATGGATTGATGACTACCCTGCGCAGGGGTGAGGCTCCCGTCCTCGCTCGTTATGAGGGTGCCTATGCGGCGACAACGCTTACTGTAATGGGAGACCGTAGAGGGTTTGAATGGGTGGAACAGCCATCCTGGGGTGAAATCGATAAATTGGTCGCGGCGAAATGGGAGCGAATGAAGATTCTTCCCAGTGATCTCTGCAGCGATGAAGAATTTTTCCGGCGGGTATACCTCGATTTGACCGGTTTGCCGCCGAAACCACTTCAATTGAAATTATTCATGGCAGACCCGACCGATTCGAAGACCAAGCGGGAGGAAGTGATTGATGATCTCATAGGGTCGCCCGAATTCGTTCAGCACTGGACAAACAAGTGGGCTGACATGCTGATGGTGAACAGCAAGTTCCTGGGAGGAGAAGGAGCCAAGATCTATCGCGAGTGGATCCGGAAGGAAGTGGAAGGAAATACGCCGTATGACGTCTTTGTCAGGAAGATTCTTACCGCCACGGGATCGAACAAGGAGAACCCTCCGGCATCCTACTTCAAGATTCACCGGACACCCGACCTCCTTATGGAGAATACCACCCATCTTTTCCTTGCGACTCGATTCAACTGCAACAAGTGCCACGACCATCCCTTTGAAAGGTGGACTCAGGACCAGTATTATGAGGTGGCAGCCTACTTTTCCCGGATCAAGCTCGAGAGAGATGGGAAGAATGCACCCAAGCAGAATATTGGAGGCACGGCGGTAGAGGGAGCCAAGCCACTTTACGAAGTTACGAAGGATGTAGGTGAAGGAGAGATGAAGCATGAACGCACCGGAAAGGTGACCCCTCCAGGGTTTCCTTACCTGGTGAAGCACGACAAGCCCCGGGCAACGCCGGAGAAGGGTGTTACCCGCCGGGAAGAACTGGCAGCCTGGATTACGGCAGGCGACAATCAGTTCTTTGGTCGCAGTTATGCGAACAGGGTCTGGGGCTACCTTCTAGGAACCGGGGTGATCGAACCACTCGATGACATCAGGGCTGGCAATCCACCCTCTAACCCGGAACTCCTCGATTATCTGACTAAGACGTTCGTGGAAGGAGGTTTCGATGTGAGAAAGCTGATAGCGGAAATCTGCAAGTCCAGGACATACCAGCTATCCCTCGCTACCAATAAATGGAACGAAGATGATCAGATCAACTTTTCGCATGCGCAGGCGCGCCGACTTCCAGCGGAAGTCCTGTATGATGCAGTTTATGCGGTTACTGGTTCCGTGCCGAAGTTGCAGGCAAACCAGATCGATGCCAAGCAGGATACGAAGACGGGATTGCTGGCCACTCTGGGCCGGCCAACCCGGGAGAGTGCCTGTGAATGTGACCGGGCTAATGATGTTCAGCTCAGTGGGATCATGGCTCTGCTGAGTGGCCCTGATATTGCCGATGCGATTGCTGATCCAAAAAATGCGATAGCCAAGCTGGTTTCGGAGAAGAAGGACGATGCGAAGCTTATCAGGGAAATTTACCTCCGGGTTCTCAATCGTGAGCCACGCGAGGCAGAGATTGAGGTGGTAAAGGAAAGCTGGACCATGATCCAGCGTGATCACGAGGCGATGGCAACTGAGTTGGCTAATCTTGAAAAAGAATTGGAGCCCGCGCGCAAGGAGCGTGAGGCCAAGCGGGATGCGGGTATCGCCAAGGCGAGAAAGGATATCGGCGATTACCAGGGCCAGCACGATGCCGAGCGCAAAAGGCTTGAAGAGGAGCGCCAGAAGAAAATTGATGCAACGAAGAATGCCGTTGCCGAATACGGCGCCAGTCTCCCCGCCAAGGTCGAGGAATTCGCTTCCAAGACGAAGGTGGGAGAGATTCCTACAAGGTGGCATCTCATGAATCCGTCTTCGGCTTCAGCCACGGACAAGTCGAAGGTTGAGATTCTACCAGATGGTTCGGTCCGGGGAAGCGGCGGAGAGCGGGCTTTTGATTACCTGGTCTCGCTTGATACAAAGTTGAAGAATATTACAGGGATTATGATCGAGGTAGTGCCTGATCTTGGATTCAAGGGCGGGCCGGGCCTTAGCAAGGACGGAAATATGGTGATTACCGAGGTGCAGGCCCGGTGGCAGGGGAAGGGAGAGGGAGACAAGGAAATGCCAATTGGCTTTGCTGACGCGAAAGCCACGTTCACCCAGAAGGACTTTGACGTGAAGCGCACCTTTGACGGAAATCTGGATGGAGGAAACAAGGGATGGGCGTTGGCCGGGACGAATTACAAGGTGCCACAACGTGCGGCCTACCGGGTCAAGGATCTGATCGAGGGGAATTCGGAGCAGGGGGTGAAACTCACGGTTGGAATTCTCTGTCGCTTCAAGAGCCACCCCTTAGGGCGTTTCCGTGTTTATGTTACCACGGACTCTGATCCTCTGCATTTTGGAATACCCGCGCATGTGGTGGATGCCTTCGGCAAGGCCGCGGGGGCGCGGAGCGAAACAGAGCAAAAGGGATTGGTGGACTGGATCGCGGAAGCGGATGTCGAATACCAGAACCGTCGCTGGGCTGCAAAGGGGCCATTCCCTGCGATTCCGGCCGATAAAAAGATGGAAGAGCTCCAAAAAGCCCTGAAATACGCGGAAATCCCGATTGAGGAGGATCCTCGACTTATAAGGTTCCGCAAGGACGTGGAGATGAGCGCCCGCCAGGCCAAGAATCCACGATTGACCGCTGCCCAGGATCTCACTTGGGCATTGATTAATAACCCTGCTTTCCTGTTTAATCACTAAATCAACCCATGCGGGTCCTCTATGTCCCGCGCTACCTGAAATAATTATGTTCCGTATCAAAGGCGCAAAGGGTCGCGATCTCTGCGATTCTCATCTGGGGCACACCCGTCGTGATTTTCTCCGAGTGGGAGGGGCCGGCATGATGGGGATGACCCTGAATAACATTCTAGCTGCTCAGGATCAGTCGGCAGAGAGTCCACATGCGGGCAAGGATGGTTGGGGTAAGGCCAAGAGTGTGATCCTGCTTTACCTGCAGGGTGGGCCGAGTCATCTCGATCTGTGGGACCCCAAGGAAAACGTGCCTGACAAGATCCGGTCTGCGTTCAAGACCATTCCTACCCAGATCCCGGGTATCCATTTCACCGAGATCCTTCCCAAGCTCGCGAAGGTGAACGACAAGTTTACGACGATCCGCTCGATGAGTTATACCCCGAATGGTCTTTTTAACCATACGGCGGCAATCTACCAGATCATGACGGGCTATACTACGGACAAGGTCAGCCCGTCCGGGCAGCTTGAGCCGCCTTCGCCCAAGGATTTCCCCAATTTCGGATCAAACATCATCCGGATCAAGCCAACGGATGAACCGATGCTTCCGTTTGTCATGCTGCCGCGACCTCTGCAGGAAAGCAATGTGGTAGGAAAGGGGGGCACTGCCGGATTTCTCGGAAAGGCCTACGATCCCTATTACCTGTATCCTCCGGGGGATGACATGAAGATGAACAAGATGGACGGCATCAACGTGGAAGATCTCCAACTCCGCCCTGAGGTCTTCTCCACGCGTCTGCGTCGAAGAGCCAAGCTTCGTCAGACGATTGAGGATCAGATGCCGGCCCTCGAGAAGGCAGTGGAAAAGTTCAACCTGGATAATTACTACGAGCAGGCCCTCAACCTGATCGTATCGGGTAAGGCCCGGGAAGCCTTTGATCTCGAAATGGAGAGCGATGGGTTACGTGACCGGTATGGACGGAATACCTTCGGGCAGAGTTGCCTGCTGGCCCGTCGTCTGGTGGAGGCGGGTACCCGCGTGGTGGAGGTGGTGTGGCCAAAGGTAGCCAACTCGGATAATCATTCATGGGATCATCACAAGGATCTCAGTAAACGAATGAAGAATCAGTCTGGTCCCATGCTCGACGGTGGCCTCGCTACACTTTTTGAAGACCTCGATGAACGTGGCATGCTCGATGAAACCCTTGTTGTTGCGATCGGGGAATTTGGACGTGCTCCCGAGAAGGGGGTCAGCACCTCAGGAAATGGAAACAGTGCGGATGGGCGGGATCACTGGCCCTACTGCTACACTTCCGTCATTGGGGGCGCGGGAATCAAGCGTGGATATGTTCATGGCAAGTCTGACAAGACAGGTTCAGCGCCAGTGGAACTCCCGGTGCACCCGAGTGAGGTTCTCGCCACGATCTACCACAGCGTGGGAATCGAGCCGGAAACGATTGTCTACAATCATCTCAATCAGCCTCGCGAACTGGTCAAGGCACAGGCAGTTGAGAAGCTCTTTGCCTAAGGCAGTCGAGCAGAAGGCCGCTTAGGATTTTTCCTGAGGTCCGCCCAGCGGATCTGTCTTGGAGCAGTGGAGCATGGCTTCGCTCTGAAATCCTTTCGGTAAGTCACTGGTTGATCGCAGTCGGGAGCGCCTGAGCAGCCTGTTCAAAAGCGGCTGAAACAGCGGATTCAGATGCATCCAGCAAGGCCACCGGTTCGCCTTCGTCACATCGGCGCCGGGTTTCAGGATCAATGGGAATCTGGGCAAGAAGGGGAACGTCGAGTTGGGCCGCTTCGCGTTGGCCGCCACCTTCACCAAAGAGATGATATCTGGTTCCCTGGTTGCATTCAAACCAGGACATATTCTCGATCAGGCCGAGAATCCTGACATTAACCTTGGCGAACATGCTGATTGCCTTGCGGGCATCAATAAGGGCTACTTCCTGAGGTGTGGTAACCACAACGGCGCCATCAACGGCGATGGTCTGAACGATCGTGAGTTGAATATCTCCTGTGCCGGGGGGAAGGTCGAGGATGAGGACATCCAGGTCACCCCAGGCGACCTCCTGAAGAAACTGCTGGGTGTAACGGGTGGCAAGGGGGCCTCTTACAATAACAGGGGAACTGTCTCCGAGGAGAAATCCCATCGACATCAATTTAATTCCATGAGCTTCAATGGGCACAATGCGCTCTCTTGAGTCGGCCACGGGTTGCTGATCGGTCGCTCCGAACATGAGCGCAATGGAGGGCCCGTAGAGATCGCAGTCACATAGCCCCACCTTCAGCCCCTGCTTGGAGAGGGAGATGGCCAGATTTGAAGACACGGTGGATTTGCCCACCCCGCCTTTGCCCGAGGCGACCGCGATGATGCGCTTTACACCTGCGATGGATTGTTTGCCTCCCACGCCACCGGGGGTATTGGCTCCACCGGGAGGGTCTTGGACATCGATGGTGATCTGGACCTTTTCAGGGCCGCCAGCTATTTCATCGAGGGCCTCGTGGCATTCATTGAATATCTTTTCCGGAATCTTCGGGTCCCGGGTCTGAACCTGGATGCCGATCGAAATGACACCACTTTCCACCCTTATAGATCTCACCAGACCGAATGACACAATATCGCGGGAGAATCCCGGATACCTGACGGCGGAGAGAGCATTGCGAATGGTATCTTCGTTCATGTTCAGGTGTGATGGTTTTTCGTCCCGGGAGTGCTAGTTGTCAAATACTCCATGTATGCAGGTGTCATAACCATGCTGCCTCCGACCGGGGAATACTCACAAAGAAGGAAGAATGAGATGCTTGCGAGGGATCAGAGGCAGATCTCGGAGGGGGCGGGGGCCTTGAGCCATTAGAAACTTCTCCTGAGATGGCTGGGGAGAATATTCAGTTGCTCGCGGTATTTAGCAACGGTGCGCCGGGCTACCTTGAGTCCCTGCTCGGCAAGGGCCTTCTGGATTGCTGAGTCTGAAAGGGGTTTCTGTGCGTTCTCGGCCTCGACGATGGCTTGGAGAGCTTCCCGGACTCCTTCATTAGAAATAGCCTGCCCCTCTGCCGTTGTGTAACCAGAAGCAAAAAAGCGCCGCAGCTCCATGACGCCATGGGGTGTGCGGACATGCTTGCCCGCCACCGCGCGGGAGACGGTCGCCGGATGCACCTCTATTGAGTCGGCGATCTCGTTCATGGTGAGGGGGCTGAGGCTGCGAGGACCGTTCTCGAGAAACTCGATTTGTCTCCGAATAATCTCCTCGGAAATTGCAAGGATGGTCGCCTGGCGCTGGTCCAGAGCCTTTATCAGGGTGCGGCCATCCCTCAGTTGGTTGCGTAGATAACTTCGCAACTTTCGGTCCGGACTGGTAGCTACCAGGTCCTTGTATGTATCACTGAGCCTCAAGCGTGGCAGGTACTCATTGGTTAATACGGCTATCCATTCGCCCTCGGCGTTTTTTTCGAATGAAACATCGGGAATGATATAGGGATTTCCGGATGGGTCGAACGAGGTGCCTGGAGAAGGGTCGAGCTGTCCAATATGAGTTGCGGCCTCGACGACGGCCTCCACGCTTACACTACATGCCTGAGCTATTTTCGGGTAGTGCTTGCGGGCGAGATCGTTGAGGTGATTTTCGACAATGCGGAACTCCA
This sequence comes from Roseibacillus sp., assembly GCA_002709395.1. Taxonomy (GTDB): domain Bacteria; phylum Verrucomicrobiota; class Verrucomicrobiia; order Verrucomicrobiales; family Akkermansiaceae; genus Roseibacillus_B. Next base: position 50,489 of record PAQU01000050.1, read on the forward strand.
GGGTGTTGAGTCGACCAGAGCGATGTAGTTGTACCAGGAGGGATTCCCGGAGGTCCTCGACCGCGATTCCGGGAGGATCAAAACTCTGCAGGAGTATCTTGGAGCGCTCCAGGTTCTTGATGTCGATTCCGAGTCGTCGTCCGACCTCGCTGAGAGGTTCGTCGAAATATCCACGCTCGTCCATATTGCCGATAAGGGCCATTGCTGCGGTCCGGATATCCGGTTCAGGTGCCGCGAGGTTGAGTTGGTCCAGAAGGTGCTGCTGAAGAGTTTCGGGGGAAACAATGGAGCTATAGAGATGTTCCCGGCGTTCTTCGTCATCCCGGGTGGATCCGTTAGCTCGACGCTCCATGATGGCGAGTTCCCGGAGGTCATCGTCAGGGACCTCGAGAAGGGGGTCGGGATCTGGTGTATTGCTGTCCAGGTCGTCCAAGGAAACGCTGGCAAGTTCGTGCTCCAGGACGGGATTGGTCTCGAGAAATTGCTGCAGCAGCTGCTGTAGTTCCAAGGTGTTGGCCTGCAGAACCTCAAGGCTCTGGCGCATCTGGGGTGCCAGAGTCTGTGTCTGATTGAAATTCTGGTTGAGAGAAGGGCCGGACATCGCCTTTTCAGGTTCTTACCTCTAGTATGGCAGCTCTCTCGTTCTTAGCGAGGGTTTTTGAAGCAGAAATTATGCCATTCTTCACTTTGGCATCAATTTACAAGGTCCGCGGATTTGTCTTTCCGCAAGCCACGAGGAGAGGGGTGGGTTGCCCGGGAACAATAGGACTTCGGCGATGGGCGGGCTCCTCGCTTATTAGGCTTGATAACTTGTTGTGTCCTCTCTTGACTCGCCTATGGCGGATTTGACTCTGGGATTGTCCTTTGATGACGTTCTTCTAGTGCCTCGGAGAAGTGGGGTTTTGCCGACGGAAGCCGAACTGAATACGGCGCTTACTGGGGAGATATTGCTTAAGATTCCAGTGATCTCAGCGGCCATGGATACCGTTTCTGAAACGGAGCTTGCGGTTGCTCTGGCGAGAGAAGGAGGGATGGCGGTGATCCACCGGGCCTGTTCCGTAGAGGAGGAGGCGGCAATGGTCGCCAGGGTCAAGCGTTCGGAAAGTGCGGTAATTCAGAAGCCAATGACCGTCAGGGGAGAGATGACGATCGCAGATCTCAAGGTCATCATGGAAGAGGAGGGTTTCTCCGGTTTTCCAGTAGTGGACGAGCTGGGCTTGCTGGTGGGAATGGTGACAGGACGGGATATCCGTCATTTTGCGAATGACGCGGGCAAGGTAGAGGATGTAATGACCCGCGGTGAAAAGCTGGTTACCGGGTCTCCCGATACGACCCCTGAAGCGGCCCGGCGGATTCTTTACGAGCACCGGATTGAGAAGTTGCCTCTTGTCGATGCGGAGGGTCGATTGGTTGGATTAATTACCGGGGGAGATATTGAAAAACAGATTACTTTTGTGCATGCGGCAAAGGATCCCAATGGTCAGTTGCGTTGCGGAGCTGCTATTGGAGTTGGAGCGGACTGGGAGGAACGGGCAAAAGCTGTTATTGAGGCGGGAGCCGATGCCCTATTCATAGATGCTGCAACGGGACATACATCCCGTGTTCTCGAGGTGGTTGAGAAGCTGGCAGCACTGTCTGACCGTCCCGTGGTGGCGGGAAATGTGGTAACAGAGCAAGGAGCGCGCGATCTTGTTTCCGCTGGGGCGCGAGCGATAAAGGTGGGAGTAGGACCGGGATCAATTTGCACTACCCGCGTAATTGCGGGAGTAGGAATGCCTCAGTTCACCGCAATTCAGAATGTTGCGCCGTGGTGTCGGAAAAATGGTGTCTGTGTTATTGCAGACGGGGGTATTCGCTACTCAGGTGACATTGTGAAGGCGCTGGCTGCAGGGGCGGATATCGTGATGCTAGGTTCCCTGCTGGCAGGAACGCGGGAGAGTCCAGGGTTAACCGTCCATTTTCAAGGCCGCCGCTTCAAGACCTACCGCGGGATGGGGTCACTGGGGGCCATGATGAAGGGGGCCGGGGATCGTTACGGACAGGGAGCCAGTGGAAAATTGGTGGCGGAAGGTGTAGAAGGGCGTGTTCCATACAAGGGCCCTCTTTCGGATGTTGTTTATCAGCTTATGGGAGGACTTCGCTCTGGAATGGGCTATGTGGGGGCGTCAGACCTCCCAAGTCTGCGCTCACAGGGTGAGTTTGTGCGAATTACTCCCGGGGGTCTGCGTGAAAGTCATACTCATGATATTGTCATTACTCAGGAGCCGACGAACTACCAGCCGATCAGCTAGGCTTGCCGGAATAATTTATAGCCCCCACGCTCATGGAAGAACGCAGGTACGTCGCTGTTATTGATTTTGGTTCGCAGTATACCCAGCTTATCGTGCGACGGGTCAGGGAGCTGGGATTTCTTGCCAAGCTTCATGCTCTTGAGGATTTTGACAGTCTTGAGGAACCAGGCGCGATTATTCTTTCGGGAGGTCCGCGGAGCACAAGTGAGGAGGGGGCGCCCGACATCGATTTCAGGCGCTTGCAGGAATATGGAGTTCCGGTATTGGGGATCTGTTATGGGATGCAGTTGCTTAACATCAAGTTTGGAGGAACTGTGGAAGCGAGTGACCGGCGGGAATACGGGCCCGCTACACTGAATCCTGAATGTAGGGAAGGGCTCTTTGAGGGAGTGTCGAAGGATTCGCAGGTGTGGATGAGTCATTCCGATACGGTGAATGAGCTGGCTGACGGATGCCGGGTAATTGCGCGTAATCAGGATGGCACCCCGGTAAGCCTGCAGTGGGGTGATTCCTTTTTCGGAATTCAATTTCATCCGGAAGTAACACATAGCCATGAAGGGCTTCAGGTTCTGAGAAACTTCCTGGACCAGGCCAAGGGGTTGCAGCAATTCCGTATTGAAGATTTCAAGCAGGAGCTTTTGGCGCAGATCCGGGAGAGGGTTGGGGAGAAGCAGGTTGTGTGTGGCGTGAGCGGAGGGGTCGACAGCACGGTTCTGGCGGTTCTTCTTAAGGAGTCGGGGATCAGGATGCGTGCTATTTTTGTTGATCATGGACTCCTGCGAAAAGCCGAAGGGGATGAGGTGAGGGAGAACTTCCGCCGCATGGGGGTGGATATAGAGACCGTGGAGGCCTCAGAGCGTTTTCTGGGGGAGTTGGCTGGGGTGACCGATCCGGAACGAAAGCGAGAAATCATCGGCAACCTGTTTATTGAGGTCTTCTGGGATTCGGTAGGGGATGCGGATATGCTCGCACAGGGAACACTTTATCCTGACGTGATCGAGAGTGCCTCCAATGACAAGACCAAGGCCTCAAAGATCAAGACCCACCATAACAGAGTGGACAGGATTCTTGAACTGCAGGCAGAAGGGAAGGTGCTGGAGCCACTGGCCGAGTTGTTCAAGGATGAGGTCAGGGAGTTAGGCCTGTCACTGGGGATTGAACATGACATCGTGCACCGGCACCCTTTCCCCGGACCCGGCCTGGCAGTCCGTTGTCCCGGTGAGGTGACCGTGGATCGACTTCGTATTATCCAGGAGTGCGATGCGATCTTTATTGGCTGCCTCAGATCTTACGGCTGGTATGACAGGGTCTGGCAGGCGTACGCGGCTCTGGTTCCCGTCAGGACGGTTGGAGTCAAGGGGGACGAAAGAAGTTATGAGTTTGCAGTAAGTCTGCGAGCAGTAGTGAGCGAAGATGCCATGACTGCAGACTGGGCTGAGTTGCCCTGCGAGATTCTGCGAGATTCCAGTAACCGGATCTTAAATGAGGTTCCAGGGGTTAATCGGGTGCTGTATGATGTCTCAACCAAGCCCCCTGCCAGTATCGAGTGGGAATAGAAACACGCCCCGAGCAGGAGAAACCTCGGGGAGAACCTGCTGAAATTAAGTCTCCCGCGGTTACCCGTTTGCCGTGGTTTCGGGAATAACCTTTACGGGTATCTGCCCGAGGGCTTTGCCAGCAGCCAGAGTCATGTGTGGGAAGGGGATTTCGATATTTTCCTCATCGAAACGTTCCTTGAGTTCCCGGGGTAGAGTGTTGCGGAGAGTTCCGTAATCATCCTGAAGGCACCAGGCCCCAAGCATGAAATTCAGCGAAGAATCGCCGAATCCGGTAAATACGATGAGTGGATTGGGCTCATCAAGGCATTGTACGTTCTGTTCAGAGACGTCCTGAAGAACACTTAGAACGTGTCCGATGTTCTCGTCATAGGAGACGCCGATATCGAGGTTGAAACGCCGTATCGGATGACGCGTGATATTGGTTACATTGGTTTTTACCAATGTTTCATTAGGGATGCGAACCGAGCGGTTGTCAAAGGTGCGAAGGGTGAGGGAAAGCAGGCCGATGGTATCGACGGTGCCGCTTATGCCGTCCACCTCAATCATGTCGCCAAGCTCAAACGGCCGCTCTCCAATGAGAAAGAACCCGCTGATAATATTGGAAAGAGAGGTCTGCGCAGCAAAGCCAATGGCAATGCCAGCAACTCCTGCAGCTCCAAGAATGGCGCCAAGATTGAGGCCCACCTGCCCGAGAGCGAGGATCCCCACAAAGGCAAATCCGACATAGCGGATGACCTTTTTCATGACCATTACCCCCTGGGGGCCGAGCCGGGGTCCGAAAAGGCGCAGGGAGAACCTGTTCAGGATTGAAATTACGATGATTCCGCCGAGCAGGATTGCCGCAGCACCCAGAACTTTCCAGAGAAGCTCTGATTTCAGGAAGTCAGAAAGCCAGGGAGGAGGAGCTGCCAGAAATAGTGCGTTCACGACAAGGACTCAGTTAATCACGTCAATGACCGAGGCGAATGCCCGGCGAAGGGTGGAACGGTGTGTCTTTCCAGCGCGCGCGTGGGCAATTTCCCGTGCATCAGCAGCTGGGGGGAGGGGAGTGGGATTGTAGGTTATGTCGTTGCCGTGTTCGTCATCTTCCATGATGCGAATACTGCATGCGTTGGACCAGAGGCGACCCTCGTGTTCAAAGATGGAAAAATGTCCAAGATCCAGGAAGAGTCGCTCGAATTCGAAGGGTTCCTTGTTTTCGTTATGGAGGTCAACGGCGACAATGATGTCGTGTGCCAGCCAGTCTTCTGGATCAAATTGGCGCCGCGCGCGGGTTCGCAGGGAGTAGCATACCTCTCCCTCAGAGCGGTCTCCGTGCCAGGTTTTGCTAAGGGTTTCGGTAGAAATGGTGGTGAGCTTGTTCAGTTTTCCCCCACATTCGCCATGAACCTCAACGCTGGTCGGGATTCCTATGTAGAACAGAGCATTTCCTCCCGGTGCAATAGTGAGAGAAGAGTTTGGTTTTGCTATGATTGGTAGCTCGGGAAGAGAGGGAAGAAGGCGGACGATCAAGTCCTCATCACTGCAGTCCCAGCGCTCCCATTCGAGTTCCGAAGGCAGGTCCTCCCGGATGCCTTTTTCTGGCAGGTCGGGAAAATCCTGCCCTTTCCAGTTGCTTACTCTCCACTCGTCATGGCGTCGGAGCAGGGCAAAGTGGATCGATCCGGCATCAGAACGAAACCAATTGTCCTGAGCGAGGTTCCGTTCATCCCATGAGAGGTTCACATGGCCACGATGGAAACTGCTAGTGGCAAGTCAAGCGAGGCGGCAGATGGATGTGCTCGTGTTTGTGAATAGAATGTGAAAAGAAGTAATATGAGGGATAAACCATTGAGAATGGGTCCTGTCCAGAAGTTGAGAGGGAATGGTTGCAATGGAAAAGCACCCGGGAAGTCGGCTTAGCGTTGACGCCTTCGCTCCATGGCGTCTAGGTGGTGGGAAGACTGATGAATCCGAGTAGAACAGCATACGGAACCTGGAGTGGCGGACGCTACATGCACTTTGGCGAAATGCTCGAGGAAGATCGCTACCAGAATTGTATCCGCCTCGCCTACGAAAGTGGGGTTCGGACGTTTGTAACAGCGGATGTTTATGGACAAGGGAAGGCCGATAGGGCCCTCGGAGAGGCTCTCCAGGACTACCCCCGTGAGTCCTATTGCCTGGTGGGAACGATAGGGCATGATTTTTACAAGGGGACCCGTGCCGGTTCAGGAGGATACCCGCGCTTTACAGACTCGGATCTGCGAAGCCCTGCCGACTACCGGGACTTTCTGAGAATGGCCTGTGAGAAGTCACTCGCGAGCTGTGGGACCAATTATTTCGATCTGCTTCTCCTGCATAACCCCGACGAGAAAGGCTACACGAGAGAGGAGGTTTGGCAGGGGATGAGCGGTCTCAAGGACGAAGGAATGGTAAACCTGCTGGGAGTTGCACCAGGGCCTGCCAACGGTTTTACGTTGGATCTCATTCATGCCTTTGAGCGCTTTGGAGAGATAATCGACTGGGCGATGATCATTCTCAATCCTTTGGAGCCCTGGCCAGGGCAGTCGGTGCTTCCAGCGGCGAAGAAGCATGAGGTGGAAATCCTGACAAGGGTAGTTGACTATGGAGGTCTTTTCCATGGAGACATGAAACCTGGTCATCAATTCAAGGCTGGTGACCATCGTTCCTACCGGCCGGAAGGATGGGTTGAGGCCGGACATGAGAGGATCGAGAAAATGCAGGATGTCATCGACCGTCATGGATTAAGTCTGCTGCACTTTGCCTGTCTCTGGAACCTCTCACAGGAACCAGTAAAGAGTGTGGTGCCAACCTTTATTCAGGAAGCTGGAGAGTCTGCTCGCGCCATTGAGGATAAAATAAAGGAGTTTGGTTCGCTTCCGGAAATTGTTCTCAGTCCCGAGGATGTGGAGAGTGTAAGGCTCGCTGGAGACAATACCGGGTGTATGAAGCTCAAGGGGGCTAGTCAGCGTCATGAGTCGAGTGAACGTCCCGATGAATGGCCAATGCGCTCCGAATTGCTTGAGCTTGCCCAGCGCTATGAGTTGGGATCAGAGTGGTAGTATCCGGACAGGAGCGAATTATGAAGTGTCCCCGATGCGTGCAGAGAGTCCATAAAAGGGCCAGGCAGTGCCCACATTGTGGATTCAGCATTTCAGATGTGGACCGCGTTTTCGGCGAGGATGATGTGAGGCTGAGAACCCTCACGGATGCAGCAGGGGTTCTGCGCAAACGAGAGCGGTTGGCTTTGCGTCGCACCTTGCGGGACTTCCAGACAATCTTCCCGCAGCTTTTTTTTGGGGTTTATTTCGGGACTTTTCACGAGGTTTCGAGCTTGAGAGAGTTCGGATTCTGGTTGCTGAATAGGGGGGCGTTTGAGGATGTCGATGTTTCCCGTCCAAACGAGGGAGGAGTGCTTCTTAGCGTGGATGTCGGAGGAAAGGCGGCCGGGATTACCTATGGCTATGCCCTTCAGCCGTTCCTCTCTGATGAGACGACTTTCCGGGCGATCTCAGCTGCGCACCCATATTTTATTGAGGGCCAATGGTTGAAAGCCAGTGAGATGGTTGTCAGTAAACTTGCGAAAGAACTCAGGAAACAGGCCCGGAAAGCTCGTCGGGATCCCGATGACTTTCAAGACGGGGTGAACACGGATGGCCCAGGTGATTTTTTGCAAAGAATCCGGGCAAGTCATCGAGGGGGGAGGAGAAGGACACAGGCATGAGATTAAGGGATACGATATTGGCCATTCTTGGAATAGCCGTCATGGCTGCGGCGGGTCAGGATGCCCGTCTTTCTCTCCCCGGTCCGGAGGAGCAGCAGGCCAGTGAGTTGCGGCAGTCTGGTGATAAGGACTTGGATCAGGAAGAGGTCGTGCGCTCTCAGTTGCCTGCTCTACCGGTATGGAGTCCCAGTGACTATGAAAAGGTAAAGAGCGGAGAGATCGTGGCAGGGGAGAATTTTTTCAATCCACTCCCGGTTGACCCTGACGCAACGATCGAACCTCCGGTGGCAGATTTGCCGGAACCTGTAGAAGAGCCGCAAGAGCCGGAGAAAGACGAAACCACGATCTCGCCCGAAGATTTAGCGGCTTATTTCGCGGAAATCCCGAGCAATGAGCGGGGAGAGCAAGGTTTCTTGACTGATCCCCAGGAATTGCTCTCGCGACAGGAGTTCCGCGACCGACAAAGCTTTCTGGACTACCACTCCAGCGAGTCAAATATTGATATTTTTGTGTATCTATTTGATGATCGACAGGAGTTCCCAGCCGATATCAGTATCGGGACGGTCTACGAGGATTTGTTTTCCATGCATGGCCCGGTGGCCCTGGTCTTCTATCACCTTGGAGCTCCCGACCGCTCTCAGTTGTTCATGAGTCCAGAGATCAGCGCGGTGATCTCTCAGGATCAGCAGGATCGAACCCTTCGCGCAGCAATAGTGGAGGCCTTGGAAAAGAGTGATGCAGCATATCAGTTGGACAACTTTCTGGTAGAACTTTCGACTCGCCTCTATTGGGTTGATCGGGAGCTAAGTCTTGTGGCGGTATCTAACGAGATCCAAGGGGTTGAGCAGAAAGATGGTGAGGTTGAAGTTAAGGGGCCCAGCGAGGCAGAAAGCCTTCGCCTTGTAATCAGAGCGACCCTTCTCCTTGGCAGTATTGCGTTCATTGGATTTGCAGGATGGGCTGGATGGATCTGGTGGCAGAATCGGAGAAGATACAGGTTTCCGGAAGTCGAGANCAGTGAATTACTAGGGGCGCCCCATGCAGCAGGTGTGGGTGCGGTTCTTTCGTTCGGAAACTCACAGCTTTCCCCCTCGAAGCAGCGTGANCAGGCGCCGGATTACCTGCAACGGATGTAAAGATGCCTGAGCTTGAAGGGTTCGCTGAACCAGGATAATCACAATCAGTAGCAGACCCTGAATCGAGGGTAACTGGGGCATCCTGCTTAAGCAGGAAGGGGAAAGAGAGACCTGCTATGAGCTGCGAGGTTTGGTCTCTTTGAGAGCGATCGATGGCGTGAGGAGGTAGCGTCAAGCGACATCGTCACCCGATCGTAGTCACCCTGATTTAGTAGGAAGGAAGCTTTTAATGCAGATGGTCAGAAATCCCTGATTTTCAGTGAGAATCATGACTGGGATTGTGCTTGCAAACGCTCCCCTCATCATAAACCTACNAGAAGATCCCCCTCGGGGGATCAGGCAGCCCAATTGGCGTTGGCTACAGGTTAGGGGGTTTCCTGGGCCAGTTTTACGCCGTTGGGTTGTCTTTTTTCCGGCTTGATCGTTGAAGTGCCAATCGGGGCGGACTAGTTTGTCTTTATCAAGATGATGAAGAACTCCCCCGCTTCTTGCCGGAAGATTGGAAGGCCGGCATTGTCCATCACCTTTGTTCTTCTTTTTGGTGGTGTAGTCGATTCGGTTGCGAAGAAGGAAGCTGAGCGCCCTTACTTTAACGAGAAACAGGCTCCGGAAAATATTCGGGACCTCAAAAAAATTCAGGAGTCTCTGCAGAAAAACCTGCCGAGGTCCCGTGCCGCCACGGTTTCCATCGACTTGGGAGGAGGTTCCGGCAGTGGAGTGATTGTCAGCGAGGAGGGCTTGGTTCTAACCGCGGCACATGTGAGTGCTGGTGTGGGAAAAAAAATGACCGTTATCATGGAAGATGGCACCCGTTACAAGGCGATCTCGCTGGGACTGGTGGCCTCCACTGACGCAGCAATGATACAGATTGAAGAAGAGGGAAGCTACCCATACGTAGAATTGGATCGGGGAGATACCCCATCCCTCGGAGATTGGGTATACGCTCTTGGTCACTCCGGGGGGTTTGAGAAGGAGCGTGGAGTAGGGGTCAGGATTGGACGTCTTGTCAGGATGGCAGAACAGACGATCAATTCGGATTGCAATCTGATTGGAGGAGATTCAGGCGGGCCGCTCTTTGACATGAATGGCCGGTTGATAGGAATTCATAGTCGGGTCGGAGCGAGCCTTGAGCAGAACATGCATGTCCCGTTGCGCGAGTTTCTCTCCAACTGGAATGGGATGCTCAACAATGAGTTCATTGGAGAGGGGCCTTTTGCCCAGAAGGCCACGGCATTCATGGGAATAGGAACTGAAGACCGGGAGGAAGGCGGGGTGGTGGTTCAAGCCGTAGGCGAGGATACTCCTGCTGCTGCAGCCGGCATAAAGGAAGGAGACGTCATCCTTGAAATCGGTGGGGAGAAGGTTGAAAGCAAGGAGGGATTTTCTGCAACTCTCAAGGAGTCGAGTCCGGGGGATAAGGTGAAACTCAAGATTCTGCGTAATGATGAAGAGATGGAAATTGAAGTGGAACTGGGCGAGAAATAGTTCTTTTGCTGCGATCGGGTTGAGTATTCAGCTTGCCACCGCACAACAGCAGCTGGGTCAGCTGGAGGGCGAGTTTCGTCTTAACGGAAAAGAGACGTGGAAAGCCTTTGATCCCATCCGGGAGGTTCTGCAGGCGAGTAGCGCCGTGATCTANGAGGGCTGGAAATCTATCGGCTATGGTGTGGTCGTCAGCTCTGATGGCTATCTGGTGACGAAGGCCAGTGAAATCGAGGGACTGGAGGAGCTCAGCGTGAGAATCGATCGAAACCACTTTAAGGAAGTGAGGGTAGTTGCCTCGACGGTCGAATGGGATGTTGCTCTGCTGAAAGTTGAGGCGGAGGGCCTGANTATGATCGAATGGGCGGAAATGGAGCCAGAACATGGCTCCTGGGTCGTGAGCAACGGTTCAACCACGCGGCGGGACAGGAGAGTCAGAGTAGGAATCATAAGTGCCAATGCCCGCGAGGTAGGTGGTGGGAGAGCTCCGGTGGTTCTTGGTGTATCCCTTGATACCGGAGAGGAAAGTGAAGGTCTTACGATTCAAAAGGTCCATAAGGACTCGGGTGCCGACGAGGCTGGCTTGGAGACCGGAGACGTGATTCTCGAGATGGATGGGGTCCAAGTCGGGAACATGGAGGAGTTACAGGCTGTCCTTAACGAGAAAGAACCGGGTGACAAGCTCAGGATGAGAGTCAAACGTGAAGAAAAGGAGCTTGAATTCGAGGTGGAGCTGAAAAAACGAGAGAGTGTTTTCGAAGAGAAGAAGACGCGTAATGATGCAATGAGTGGGAGGGTGTCGAAGAGGCGTACTAATTTCCCCCGGGTAATACAGACCGACCTGCCACTGTCTGTTCGAAGTGTAGGAGGCCCTCTTCTGGATCTCGATGGAAGGTGCGTGGGAATGAATATTGCACGCGCTAACCGGTGTGAGACCTTTGCGATACCATCCAAGGAGCTTCTAGCAGTGGTAGAAGATCTTATGAATTCTCACCGAGATGGAGATTCATCGCAGGAGAAGGAGGCCTCTCCGAAGTAGACGATTCTCAGGCCTGCACCTGGGTCAAAAGCGATTCCGGGAGAGGGTAGCCCTCTCAGGCCTTAGCGAGTATTTTCTGAGCTTTCCGGATAGTTGCCTGACTGAGCTCCCCGTCCACCCTCCGGGCGTTGTCCACGAGTTGGACCAACTCGGTGAGAGTGTTCTCGGCTGTACTCAGGGATTTTTTAGGGCTACCGTACTTCTTGTCGCTGAAATATTTTGTAAACGTTGTTCCTGCCCGGCTTAGGCAGAGGCGCCAGCCCTGGAAGGCGGTGGTCTCGTAGGTAAAGCGGGTGAGGTTACGTTTCGATTTCATTGGCAGTGCTTGGTGGAGCATATGGGCCCCCGCGAGAAACAAGCCAATACAAAAATAGGCTGAAATGTTAGAGGGTGCCAGAAACTGTTAGAGCGTGCCTGAAGGATGCGCTCAGAACTGGAATTTAGGGTTGCATTGGGCGGGGAGATAACATTTATTCCCCCCCCGCGAGACGCAACAACCGCCGTAGGTCCTCTTGGCCGTCCAATTCTCGGGCTGCCATCTCGCAGGAGGGAAACCCGGCAACCCCATGAAATAATGTCTGAAGCACCTCTTGCTGAAAATGAAAGCGCTATTGATGAAAGCGCAAAGGAGCCCATTCGGCTCGCCCGGTTTGAACTCCCGACTCGTCTTATAAAGGACGAAGACACAGCAACTGAAACGTACGCCCGATTCGTTGCAGANCCTTTTGAGCGTGGATTCGGTCATACAGTTGGAAATTCCCTTCGCAGGGTTCTCCTCTCGTCCCTCGAAGGCGCAGCGATAACCTCAGTTCGCATTGCTGGAGTGCAGCACGAGTTTTCTACTCTCCCCGGAGTGGTGGAAGATGTGACCGACATTGTTCTGAACCTGAAAAAGGTAAAGTTTCGCCATCACGATGATAAAGAGCCAAGGGTTCTCTCGATCAAGGTGGAGAAGGCAGGAGTTGTGACGGCAGGGGATATTGATGATGACAATCTCTACGAGGTCATCAACAAGGACCAGGTTATCTGCACCCTCGACAGGTCAGTCAAATTTGACTGTGAATTTGAGGTCCAGGTTGGGCGTGGTTTTCGAACTGGCGATGAGAACAAGCGTGAGGACATGCCGATAGGCGTCATTGCAATCGACTCCATTTTCTCCCCGGTGACCCGGGTCAAGTATTCAGTGGAGGATACCCGGGTTGGAGACGTGACAGACTACGACAAGGTGATTTTTGACGTATGGACTGATGGCCGGGTAGAGCCCCCGGATGCAATTCTCAGGGCATCCTCGATTCTGCGCCACCATCTTGATGTATTCGTTAATTACGATGACGATGCCGTGGAGTTCGAAGAAGCTCCGGCGGAGCAGAGTGAGGAAAATGCAGCCCTCAAAAAGCTTCTGAATATGAGCGTGAACGAGATCGAACTTTCGGTCAGAGCTGCTAACTGCCTCAACAATGCAAACATTACCTCGGTGGGGCAGCTGGCAATGAAGACCGAGGCCGAGATGCTCAAATATCGGAATTTCGGGAAGAAGTCTCTTAACGAAATCAAGGACAAGCTTTCTGAGCTTGGCCTNGGTCTTGGTATGACCTTCGATCCCTCACTCCTCACCGGTCCGATGCCCACGGTAGCAGCACCGAGNCTGGGAGTGGAGGATGAGGCTCCCGTCGGGCTTGCNGATCTTATNGCCCAGAATATTGACGAATAACCATTACCCGCAGTTGAGGCATGAGGCATCGTAAAAAGACGGCAAAATTACAGCGCAACGCCAGTCAGAGGAAGGCTCTGCTTTCTGGCTTGGCCTGCTCTCTGATTCGTGAACGGAGGATTCGGACAACTCTGGCGAAAGCCAAGGCGCTACGCCCAGTGGCGGAGAAGCTGGTTACTCTCGGAAAGCGGGGCGATTTGCATGCCCGGAGACAGGCCGCGGCATTCCTCCGTCATAAGGAGATCGTTAGCAAGCTGTTCGCCGATGTGGCTCCAGCTTGTAGCGACAGGCAGGGAGGTTACTGTCGGATCGTTAAGCTTGGGCCACGCTTTTCTGACTCGGCTCCGATGGCCTATATAGAGTGGGTTGATCTTGCTGTTGAAGTAGGCGAGATCGAGGACGAGGAGACCGAGGGCTCAGAGGCTGAGGAGTAATAAGAGCAGATTTCTCGAAAGAGCGTCACCTTTTCAAGCTCCCTCTCAATGAGAGGGAGCTTTTGCTTGGGAGGTATCCGTTTCCGGGCTGCCTGAAGCGGCATAAACTGATTTGCATGAGCACCAAGGCAGGCGGTCAGGGAAAGGGTCTCAACTTTCGTTGATCAGGACGGGCGTCCCGAGAGGAACAAGATCGTAAAGTTCGCCAATATCTCTGTTTGTCATGCGCACACATCCATTGGAGGCAGCTGATCCGATCTTGTCCTCGTGATTTGTGCCATGGATGTAGATATAGCGCTGAAAGGCGTTTGCATTTTCCTCCTCGAGTCCATTCAGGCGCAGGATGCGTGAGAGGATCAGGTCGGTGTCCTCTGTATCTTCGCGCGCGTTCCACTTTCCCACCGGTTTGCGAGCGTTAAAAATGGTATGCAGGGCTTGCTCTTCCCCATATTTCTCACAGATTTCAAATCTGCCCAGGGGGGTCCGGAAGCTGCCTTCCTCATTCCCGACCCCGAATTTAGAGGTGGATACGGGATAGCTCTGGAGCAAGAGGCGGCCCCTCCACACTTCGATAGTCTGTCTCGAAATGGTCACCCGGAGTTCAATCGACGACATTATGGGCGATACGTTCTATTCGGTAACGGGAGAAAGGGGGCGTTCCGGATTAGAACACGGAGAAGGAGCAGATCGATCAGATTCCTTAGCTTCAAGTCCCAGTCTGCCGAGCAAAGCGAGGTCTTTTTCTACAGCAGGATTGTCGGCGGTGAGGAGCTTGTCACCATAGAAGATGGAGTTGGCGCCGGCGAAGAAACAGAGTGCCTGTGCTTCATCTGAGAGGCGGGTGCGCCCTGCGGAAAGACGAACACGCGCTCCCGGAACAGAGATGCGGGTAAGGGCAATGAGGCGCGCGAGGTCAAAGCCATCGACTGACTTGTTTCCTTCGAGCGGGGTCCCGGGCATCGGCATGAGGGCATTGATCGGAATGCTTTCTGGTGGGGGATTGAATTCTGAGATCACCTCCAGCATGCGNAGGCGATCTTCGACTTCTTCTCCAAGTCCGAGTATTCCTCCGCAGCAGACGGACATCCCGGCATCTTGAACATTTCGGATTGTTTTAAGACGGTCCTGAAAGCTGTGGGTAGTTACAATATTGGGATAGTGTTCCGGAGAGGTGTCAATGTTGTGATTGTAGGCAGTGACGCCGGCCTCTCTGAGCGCCGACGCTTCCTCGGGTCCAAGTTCTCCGAGGGTCACGCACACTTCCATGTCAAGGGCGGCAACCTCCCGGATGATTTCTAGGACAGATTCGAAGCGCCGGGTTCCTATCCGGACGCCCCTCCAGGCAGCGCCCATGCAAAAACGGGTAGAACCGTTCTGTTTTGCTGCCCTTGCACGGTCCATGACCTGCTCCTTTTCCATCAGGCGCTCGGCAGTTACGCCCGAGCTGTAACGGGCTGACTGGGCGCAGTAGGAGCAATCCTCGGAGCATCCCCCTGTCTTGATGGANAGAAGGGTGCACAGTTGGACGCTCGAATCCGTCCAATGTTCCTCATGCGTCCTGCGGGCCTTTTGCAGAAGCTCAAAAAAAGGAAGATTGTAGAGGTTTTCTAGCTCAGCGTAGCGCATGTTAATCCAAGATAGTATCTTAACGTGTCCACGATCCGGACACTGTGGGCATGAGTCCATGTCCCACTCCACTGTAGTCGGTCTTGCCGATTGCACCGATAAGTCGATTGCCAATTTTCCGCCGCCAGGACCGGCTCATGCTTTCGCCTGTATGGCAGCCATAGCTCTGGCACCTGGCTTCTCTGTGGAATACAGACCCTCTTATCTTTGAGAGGTCCCGTTCATGAATCCAGGCCTTGGAAATGGCCATTATCTCACTGCCATAGTCGAGCATGAAGGCGTGGCGATTGGAGTGTCCGAAGAAATCGAAGGTATGAATGGAACGGGAAGGAAGTGCATTAATCGCATCGATTGCTTCCTCTCCATTTTTGACCCAGATGAGTCGGCAGTTGCGCTTGGTTGCTTGCGACTCGATCCATTGAGGATAGGGCTTTCCATCGCTCTTGGCACGGTGAACGTAGCCGGGTCGGTATACAATCCAGAGCAGGTTGGCCTCTTTTCCATGCTCAAGACGAATCTGAGCCATGCGTAGTGTTGAGGCACGGATAAAGTTGCCCCACCATCTGTCATGCTGCTCATCTTCATGACGAAGGTCTTCCCACTGTCTTAGTGCGGGACCGCCACAAAGAATTACGTGTTCCCGGGTATCTGCAGCACCGCTGGTGACGGGGAAAAGGATGCTCAGCAGAATGAGAAATCTCACGGGGGGAAGATGGGGCAACCGGAGTTGGGGGGCAAGTAGGGAGTTGGTCGGTATGATCCAGAAAATGACTGGGAAGGGAACTGCTTCAGGAGGTCCAGGGAAGGGCTCAGGCTGTCCTGATCTGAGATAGGCTCTCACCAGTTGACTGAAAGAGGTCTGCTAGCCACCCTCGCTGGAAAGTGACCATTGTCCTAGTAGAATTCTCCGAGGCCGAGATTGAGATCAGAGCTGTCCGCGACACTGTGTTCGGGGATGAGCAGAATGTTCCGCAGGAGATAAACTGGGACGGAAATGATGAAGAGTGCCTCCATGTGCTGGCGCGAGGGAGGAGGGGCAAGGTGGTAGCTACTGGCCGTCTGGCGCCGGATGGTAAGATCGGGCGCCTGGCGGTTTTAAGGCTCCACCGGGGAAAGGGGGTTGGAGCCCGAATCCTGCGGAAATTACTGGAGGCCGCGCGTGTGCGTGGATTAAGCCAAGTTTATCTGCATGCTCAGGCTCAGGCCGTCGGCTTCTATGAACAGGAGGGCTTTCAGTTGTGCGGGGCGCCATTTTCTGAGGGCGGCATAACGCACAGGCACATGGTTCTGGCGTTTCAGGACGACGGCGGAGAAACGGGGTGAAGGGCTTGCATGAAGGCTGTCAGGCAAGTGCTCTCCTTACCGAATTGATAGCTTCTTCCAGAAGTGTGCGTGGGCATCCGAAATTAAGTCGAGCGTGTCCGGCTGCTCCAAAGAGTCGGCCATCTGAGAGGAAGAGTCCGGCCTGTTTTTCCAGAAAGGCTGCCGGGTCGGATATGCCGGCGGGGCGGAAATCCATCCAGGCAAGATAGGTGGCCTCCATGTCAGGTATGGTGATGTTGCCGATTTCGTCACGGCAGAAGGCAGTAAGGAGGTTCCGGTTGTCGCGCAGGTAGGAGACCAGCTCGCGCCTCCATGGTTCTCCATGTCTGTAGGCAGCTTCAGCGGAGTAGTATGAGAGGCAGGTGATCTCGGCGAGGGTATGCCCTTGTTTAGCAGAAAAGCGCCGCCGGAGATCTTGGTTGGGGATCACTGCGTAGGCGTATCCCATGCCTGCTATATTGTAGGTTTTACTTGGGGATAGGAGGGTAATGGTTCGCTCTGCGAATTCTTCAGGCAACTGGAGGGCACTGAAATGGGGAGTACTTTCCTCGTCCAGAACGAGGTCACAGTGAATTTCGTCGGATACCAGGATAAGGTCGTGGCGTTTGCAGAATTCGGCAAGTTGGAGGATTTCTCCTCTAGAGAAGACCCGTCCAAGGGGGTTCTGCGGGTTACCAAGAAGAAACACCCTTGCGTCGGAGCCAACCGATTTTTCCATGGACTCCCAATCAAATACCCACTGCGATTTATCGTAGACGTAGGGAACAGTAACAAGATTGAGCCCTGCATCCCGGTGGACGTGGAGGAAGGGAGGATAAACTGGGGTGCATGTCAGAACAGAGTTTCCAGGTTCGGCAAATGCACGGCAGGACAGCGAAAGCGCAGGAACGAGTCCTCCCAGGTGTACCAGCTGATCGGGAGAGGCCGCAAAGCCATGTCGCAGATTGAGGTAATCAAGGATGGATTGAATCAGGCCATCGTGAGGTAGTGCGTAACCAAAAACTCCATGTTCGACACGGCGGTGGAGTGCTTCAATCACTTCCGGAGGAGAAGAGAAATCCATGTCAGCGACCCAGAAGGGCTGTAACTCTGGGCGCTTATCCCATTTCAGGGAACCGGTGCCTCGCCTGCTGGGGGCGCTGTCGAAGGTGGACATGAGCGGGAGCGATAGGGAAGGGTGAATAGAAGTCAAATCATGTCCCTTGGAACAGAGAATTTTGCGGCACACCGTGGGCACTGGATGGTGATTTCGTCCTGACCCTGAAAGAGTTCGTCAGGTTGTTCCCGCCATGCCCCCAGAACCGGGAGAATCCGGTCCAGACTACAGCCGCAATGCCAGCGGAAGCGGCGCTTTTCCAGAATCTTGACCTCCTCGGTTTGCTCGATTCTGGAGATTGTGGCGGTGTCGACAGTGGAAAACCACTCTTCGTCGTAGCCAGGCTGGGCTGCGAGAAGGACGTAGTTTTCATCGGGTAGACGAAAGATTCGCCCCGGTCGCTGTTCTGAGCGCTGATAGAGCCTTTCGATCCATTCAAGAGGGTCATTGGAATCTACTTCGAGGGCACTCGAGCGTGGCTCCTTGTCAGGAACTGTGGTCTGAGAGTAGAAGAGGTTGCGGTCTGTTTCACGAACGTCCTCAGTAAAGCATCGGCCTGTAATCTGCTCGTTTATAGAAGACCCGGTAACAAAGAGATTGGTTCGTGGAGCACGGATATTGACTGTCCAAGCGATCGTTTCCGCCCACGGTCTGGCAACGAGGTGCAGGACAAGCATGGCCATGGTCTCCTTCAGTGCAGCATCAAGGTCCTCAGGATACCGTATGCCATGCTGCATGAGGTGAAGATAATAGTCCGTGTAGACAGGGGTAAACCCTCCTCGGATCATGAGGGTGTTTCGGTGACGCACGAAGATTGACTCTACGTTGACGAATTCCTCGGGAATTTCATGCTCCATGGGTGGAGGGCCCCTCCTGAAGAGGGAGTTCGGGTTCAGGTCCTGTTTGCTGGGGTGGGTAAGCGTTTATCTGAGATGCTGACTGGGCTTCTGACAGTCGCTCCCTTGCAGTCTGAAGGTATTGTTCATCGATCTCGAATCCGATACAGGAGGCGATACGAAGGTTGTGGGCGGCCAAGGCAGAGGACCCGATTCCAATAAACGGATCCAGGAGAACAGTTTCCTTTCCCTTTCCATGCAGTTTGATGCACTGCTCGACGAGGGCCGGGGGAAAGGTCGCGGGGTGTGGGCGTTGATCTTTTCGTGAGCGGATGGTTTCGTAGGGTATGAACCAGGTGTTGCCGCGACAACGTCGGTCATTGCCTTCCGTGTGTTTCCAGCGCCTGATGTTGGATTTATCTGCATAGGGAACACCTGCAGATCGTCGATCAAGAGTAACAGAGCCGGAGAGGGTGAGGTGAAAGACATATTCATGGCAGTCGTTGACGTATCTCCGGGAATTGATCGGTTTGAAATGACCGGCGCTGATCGTTTCATCTTCGCGTGTTTGGATGGAGATCGACTTGATCCAGTGGAAGGTGTTCTGGAGTTGGAAGAGATCCGGAGAGGTCAGTGAGAGAAGTAACTGATGAGGCAGGAGGGGATTGCTGGGAGATCCACCCAAGTTGAGAAAAAATGAACCATCCTCTCGAAGAACTCTCATGACTTGTGCTGACCAGTCTGCACACCACTCCAGAAATGTGTCGCGTGGGGAACTATCGCTGTAGGTGCGATAGTCGATGCCTAGATTGTAGGGTGGGGAGGTTACAACCAAGTCCACGCTATCGTCCGCAAGTTGGTTCATGCCGCTTAGGCAATCGCCATGGTGAAGTTGGAACGAAGTCTGGATAGGCTGAGGAGG
Source organism: Roseibacillus sp. (assembly GCA_002709395.1). Classification (GTDB taxonomy): domain Bacteria; phylum Verrucomicrobiota; class Verrucomicrobiia; order Verrucomicrobiales; family Akkermansiaceae; genus Roseibacillus_B. The sequence goes on from PAQU01000050.1 coordinate 69,668, forward strand.
AGGAATACCCGGGCAACGTGTGGCGAGAGATGAAGGTCGGCAAGCTCCTCTTTTTTAATTAATGCAAATCATTGAAAATTAGATGCCTAAGAATCTCGCTAAATAAGGGATCCTTATTTTGGTTGACCGGTGAAACCTTCGTTTTAAGCATTTGTTTAACCCTATGGCGGAGCACTTGGAAGGAACTCTGGGGACACCCGATCGGATCCTGAGGTCTGCGGAGATGCTGTTTGCGGAGCGGGGTTTCGACATCGTTTCCCTGAGGGATATTACGGGTTCTGCCGGGGCTAATGTGGCTGCGGTCAATTATCATTTCGGGTCAAAGGATAAGTTGATTGATGCGGTGGTTGCGAAGCATGTGACCCCTATTAATGAGGCGAGGTTGTGCAGGTTGGATGAGCTTGAAAAAAAGCACCTAGACAGACCCGTCCCGGTGGATGAGATATTGACCGCATTTCTTTCTCCGGTGCTGAATCACATTACAAGCGGTGAGATGTCCGAAGGTCTCTTCAAGAAGTTCATGGGACGACTGATTGGGGAACGTGGGTATCAATTGCCAGAGGACGTGCGTCCTTTATTCCGGGTGATGGCAAGTCGTTTCTCGATGGCCTTTCGGAAATCCGTTCCGCATCTCAGTGAGGAGGCGGCGTTATGGCGTATGCATTTCTCCTTCGGGGTATTATCAAACACGCTGACCCATGGAGATACCCTTCGCCAAATATCCGGAGGGAGGGCCGGAAACCCTTCCATTGAAAGTAGTTTCAGGGAAGTGATCCGGTTCTGCGCGGCAGGTATTGAAACGGTAGAAGTCAAAGCTAGTGAGTAGTTGCAGGATCGCTCTGGTTCCATTTGGTTTGGTTTTAGCTCTCACAGGGTGCGCTACCAGGTCGCCGGAAAGTCGTATTGGGGAATTGTCCTCAGGCGTGCCGAAGAGTTGGTCTGCAACCAAGGAGGCCAGGGCCGGGGTCGATCGGGACTGGGTTCGGAGCTTCGGGGATGCCGGCCTGGTCGCTCTCGTGAAGGAGGCTGTGCTGAACAACCCAGACCTGCGGGTGAGTTCTGAGAGGGTCCGCAGGGCGGAGGCTATCGCGAGGCTTTCCGGAGTTGGGCGGAAGCCCCAGCTGACAGGGCAGGTGACGGGCCTTCTGCAGCAGAGGCGTTTTCCAGGATTTCCGATCAGGCTGGATAGTAATACCGCCGAGGTTTATGGGGCTTCGCTGGAGGTGAACTGGGAGATGGATCTGTGGGGCAGGTTACGGGCTTCTGAAGGTGCTGCGATTGCGGAGCAGCAGGCACAACTAAGGGACCATCAGGCGGCGAGGGCCTCTCTGTCAGGGCAATTGGCAAAGTTGTGGTTCATGCTTGGTGAAACAGGAGAGCAAATCTCGCTCGCACGGGCTGCGCTGGAAGTGCGGGAGAAAACGGTGATGTCAATACGAGAGCGTTTTGGAGCAGCGCTTGAGGGGGGGTTGGCCTCGCAGTTGCGTCTTGCTGAAACGGACCTGGCAAGCTCTCGCGCAGTTCTTGCACGCTGGGAAGGAGAGCGAGCGAGGGTGGTGAGGCAGATTGAACTGCTTGCTGGACGGTATCCCGATGGAAGCCTGATGAACCAGAACGGACTTCCAAGGCTTCCGAAAGCTCCTCCAGCAGGTTTGCCATCAGAGTTGTTGTTGCGCCGACCAGACATCCTTGCAGCGGAGAGGAGATATGCGGCCGCTGGGGAAAATCTTAAAGTTACCAAATTAGCACGTTACCCGAGTTTTTCCCTTACGGGGGGAGCTGGAACGACTACGAGCGCGCTGGAGAAGATTCTCGATAGCAGATTTGGGATCTGGTCGCTAGCTGGCGGAGTTGTCCAGCCCCTTGTCTCAGGCGGTCGCCTCAGTCAGGAAGAGAGAATCGCAGGGCATGATGAAGAGGTCGCCTTACGGGAACTGCAGGCCGCTGTCCTGCGAGCATTCGGGGAGGTTGAGCAGGCGTTGGTCGCAGAGAAATTCTTTGCAAGGCGCGAGGAGTCAGTGGCAGAGTCCGCCCGCTCAGCCAGAGAAGCCGCGGAAGCTGCCATCAAGGATTTTGCGGATGGTGCAGTGGATGCGCTGGTTCTTCTGGCGGCTCAGGACCGTCAGATTCAGACGGCTTTTCAACTAGTATCGTTGCGGCGCATGAGGCTCGAAAACAGGATTAATTTGCATCTTGCCTTGGGCGGGGATTTTAAACTTAGAGCAGAACGATAGGAGAATGAGCAGGAGACTGACGATTGATGCACGTTTCGTCCGAACCGTAGTATGTGGAATAATCTGCATGGCGATTCTCGGAGCGGGTATCGGGATCATGATATTTCTTATAGCGAATGGACCAAAGGCAACTGCCTTCGATCCCGAGGAGAGGGCTGTTGGCGTCGTTGCGAAGAAGGCAGTCGCGTCCGAGGTTGAGATTCTTCTCAGGTCTCAGGGAGAGGTCTTGCCGCTCCACAGGACGCAGTTGACTGCAGAGGTAGGAGGAAAGCTGTCCTTTGTTCATGATCAATTCGAAGCAGGGAGGGCTATCAGCGGTCCTGCGCAAGGTGAGGAGGGCGAACTTCTTCTTCAGATTGACCAGGGCGATTATGAGGCCGCTGTTGCTGCTGCAGAAGCAACTCTGGCGGAGGCAAGGTTGGCTCTTACGATGGAGGAAGTCCGAAAGTCTCAAGCCTTGCGTGACTGGGGGAAGATAGGACAGGGCAAAGAGCCGACTGATTTGGTGAAGAGGGTGCCCCAGATTGTCAGCGCGAAGGCGAAGATCAAAGCTGCCGAGGCGGCCCTTGAAATGGCGAGACGGGATTTGGTCCGTACGGAAATTCGTGCTCCCTATGACTGTAGACTACAGCGAACCCATGTTGACATCGGATCGACAGTTATCCCAGGAATGCCATTGGCAGATCTGGTTTCAAGGGGTCCGGTAGAGGTTCGATTACCCCTTTCCCTGGAAGATTACGGTTACCTTGCTAGAAAGGGAGGAAGTGTCGCCGGAGAGGTCGTTGCCAATGGCCAGATCGGGGGTGAGACTGTAACCTGGAAGGGGCGGATCGTTCGGTCCGAGGAGATGGTGGAGAGATCTACAAGATCAATCAATGTGGTAGCAGAGTTCGGGGCTGGAGGCGAGGCTGTTCCCCCAGTCGGCATGTTTGTGGAGGCCTCCATCCGGGGAAGGGTCCTGCCGGAGGTCATAAGGGTTCCCCACTCCGCGATGATCGATGGAAACAAGGTTCTCCTGGTGGAAGAAGAGAGGCTTGATATCAGGCCTGTAAAGGTTTTGCGTACGGAAGAGGAGTTCGTGCTGGTAAATGGAGGTAGCGCAGTTGGAGAACTGCCCGAGGGTTCAGCAATAGTGGTGACTCCTCCGAGTTCGCCAGTGCAAAGCCAGAAGGTAACGGTGGCACGTTTCATGACTGCGGAGCGCAGCAGTTCAGGGAGAGAGGTGGGGGATGCTGATGAAGTTGGGGTAGAGGAATGAAGAATGTGATCCGCTGGTTCAGCCGCAACCATGTGGCGGCGAATTTTCTCATGCTGGCTGTTCTGCTGGCTGGTTTTTACACGTGGTTTCAGCTTCGGAAGGAAATCTTCCCGGAGGTCTCGATCGATATGATATCTGTTGGGGTGCCCTATCCCAATGCCAGTCCTGAAGACGTGGAGGAGGGGGTGGTTGTTCCCATTGAGGAGGCGATAGCAGACTTGAACGGTATCCGTGAAATCAATTCGGTGGCCTCCGAAAACGTGGGAGTTGTCACTGTAATGGTGGAGAACGGGTATGAAGTGCGGGATATCATGGACGATATCAAGGTCAGGGTGGATGCGATTGATAATTTTGCGGAGGAAGCTGAACGTCCGGTTCTTGAGGAGCTCCTTCTCACATCTCAGGTTCTCAGCATCGCAGTTTCTGGAGATGTTGATGAACGCAGTCTCCGGAGGGTTGCAGAAGACGTGCGAACGGGGTTGCTGAATTTCAAGCCGCCGAAGCCCAAGTTTGATATAACGAACCCTGTTCCCTTTGTGCTTTCCGCGCTCAGAAAGGAGGCGGAAATTACCAAGGTAGAACTGGCAGCGGTGCTTCCATATGAGATATCGATAGAAGTCTCGGAAGAAAAACTGCTCCAGTTTGGGCTGACTATTGGGGAAGTTGCTAATGCAGTGCGCCGTGCGTCGCAGGATCTGCCTGGAGGGTCGGTAAAAACTTCTGCAGGGGAGGTGGTAATACGGGCTCTCGGTAAGCCAGATGAGTCGTGGCAGTTTGGAGAGATCGTCGTGATAAGCCGGCCAGACGGATCAGTAGTCAGGTTGCGTGAGATCGCCAGAGTAATTGACGGATTCGCAGAGGTCGAGATGAGCAATTCATTCGATGGGCGTAAGTCCATTCTCGTTAATGTTTACCGGACAGGTGAGCAGGACACGCTGAGAATTCGGGAAGCTGTTGCGGATTATCTTAAATACTCCCGGGCCGAAATCCCCGAGGGGATAGGCTTGGAAATCTGGAATGATACGAGTGTTTACCTGCAGGGGCGGGTTGACCTGCTCAAGCGCAACGGGACATGGGGGCTTGTCCTTGTGTTTCTGGTCCTTGCGCTTTTCCTCCGGCCGAGTCTGGCATTTCTTGTAGCTCTGGGGATCCCGGTGTCCTTTGCAGGGGGGATATGGCTGATGCCGCAGATGGGCATCTCGATCAACATGATTTCCCTTTTTGCCTTCATTCTGGTTCTCGGAATCGTGGTTGATGATGCGATCATCGTAGGAGAGAACGTATACAGACGAATGCGTAGCGGAGAGGACCCGAAGGAGGCCTCCTGGAGGGGGACTCACGAAGTCGGGATGGTGGTAATCTTCGGTGTGCTTACAACAATGATGGCGTTTACGCCAATGCTTGGGCTGAGCGGAGTAAGTGGAAAGATCTGGCCGAACATTCCCCTTATAGTGATTCCAACCTTAATGTTTTCACTGGTTCAATCCAAGCTGGTGCTTCCTGCCCATCTCGCACTTCTAAGAAAAAGTGATCCTAATCGTAAAACGTGGATTCTGGGGCGTGTCCAACGGGGAATCTCTTATGGGTTAGAGCGGTTTGTAATCAGATTCTACAGCCCGTTTCTCAAATTCTGTCTGCGCAATCGATATGTCGTTCTATCGGTATTCCTCGGAATACTTTGCGTCACAGTTGGATTAGTTAAGGGGAAGTGGATAAGGAGTATGTTCTTCCCGCAGGTAGAGGCAGATCTGGTGATCGCCCGGTATGAATTGCCAAGAGGAGTTCCCTACACGGCTGCACTTGAGGC
>PAQU01000051.1 GCA_002709395.1 Roseibacillus sp.
TGCTTTTGCGGGGCAGGGATCAGTGGCAGAGGTTCTCAATCTCTCTCAGTTGCCGGGTTACCGGACAGGGGGGACCATACATGTGATCATAAACAACCAGATCGGATTCACCACGATGCCATCCGATGCGAGGTCATCATCCTACGCAACAGATGTTGCGAAGATGATCGAGGCGCCCATCCTGCATGTGAATGGTGAGCGCCCCATGGAGTTGCTCTGGGCTGCGGAATTCGCCTTCGCCTTCCGTCAGAAGTTCGGCAGGGATATAGTCATCGACATGTACTGTTATCGCCGTCAGGGGCATAATGAGACTGATCAGGCAGCCTTTACCCAGCCACACATCTATCGTCAGATCTCCAGTCGCAAGCCGCTCGGGGAGTTGTATGGCGCGGAGTTGGTGGCGAATGGTGCGATGTCAGTTGATGAGGTTCAGTCCAGGCACGATGAGATCTGGGATCGCTTTGAGTCGGAATACGCGGAGATGAAACGCCTCGAAGAGGAAGGCAATCGAAGCATCTTCAGTGGTTCGACTGCTGAAACACAGGCTGTGTTCAACCATGATCCGGTTGTTACCGGCATCTCCAGGGAATTATTACAACACGTAGGGAACGTGCTCACTACGGTTCCGGAAGGATTCAAGTTGCACCCGACCCTGGCCAAACGTTTCATGCCACGGCGGGTGGAGGCTCTCAAGAATGGGGGGCCTTTTGACTGGGCGTTTGCTGAATCTCTCGCCTGGGGAACCCTTCTGAAAGAAGGTTATCCGGTCCGTCTTTCCGGGCAGGACAGTCGCCGAGGGACCTTCAGTCAGCGCCATGCGGTGTTCTATGATTACGAGAACCGGGAGCGTCATATCCCCCTTCATCATATCGATCCGGAGCAGGCCAAGTTCTGTGTCTACAACAGCCTCCTGTCGGAAGCTGCAGTGCTTGGTTTTGACTATGGCTATTCACTTGGTTGTCCTCAGATGCTGATCATGTGGGAGGCACAGTTCGGGGATTTTGCGAATGGAGCACAGGTGATCATTGATCAGTTCATATCCTCTGCCGAATCCAAATGGCAGACTCCCAGCAGTATCGTCATGCTTCTTCCGCATGGCTACGAGGGCATGGGGCCAGAGCACAGCAGTGCTCGTCTGGAGCGATTCCTTCAGCTATGTGCGGAGAAAAACATGACAGTAGCGAATCTGACGACTCCAGCACAGTATTTCCACGCCTTGAGAAGGCAGAAGCACCGTGGGTTCCTGAAGCCACTGGTGCTTATGACACCCAAGAGCCTTCTTAGCAGGCCGGAGGCGGTTTCTCTGGAACAGGAGTTCCTGGAGGGCGAATCTTTTCGCGAAGTCATGGCGGATCCCCAGGTTGACGAAACCATGCGCGATAGCATTGAACGCGTGGTTTTTTGCTCAGGGAAAGTTTACTATGATCTGCTGCAATACCGAAAAGAGCAGGAGATCGATAATGCTGCGATTATTCGTGTAGAGCAGCTCTATCCCTTTCATCGCGAGATGGTTGAGGCAACCATAGCTCCCTTCGGGAGGGCGACCAAATTCGTCTGGTGTCAGGAGGAGCCGCTGAATATGGGAGCTTGGTCATATATCTGGCCCCGCCTCGAAAAGTGCGTGGGTTCTCACCACGTTCGTTACGCTGGACGGAACCGGGCCTCCAGTCCGGCTGCAGGGTCGAAGGCCATGCACCTGAGAGAGCAGAAGAAGCTCGTGGAGAAGGCTTTTTCTGTTTAAGAAACATTCCTCCCTACCGATTCACTTCATCAATGGTGCACGAAGTCAAGATTCCCGCCGCCGGCGAGTCCATCAACTCGGCAACAGTAGGGCAATGGCATAAGTCCGATGGTGAGAGGGTTACTAAAGGTGAAGTCCTCGCCACGATTGAAACCGACAAGGTTTCGAGCGAACTGGAATCACCGGTAGAGGGGGTGATCAGGATTGTGGTGGCGGAGGGTGAGGAGGTCGCGATCGGGACGATAATTGCAGAGATTACCGAAGCAGAGGGGACCGGGTCGGAGGAGCCTCCGGCTGCAGGCGAATCGCAAAAAATAGAGGAAAACGGGGAAGATCCCCGTAATGAGCCTGATTCGCTCGAGGCCCCTGTAGAAAGCGCCCCGCCTTCCTTCGGGTTCACAGCTCTGGATGACGAGCAGGATGTTATCGCAATCAGGGTTCCCTCGGCGGGAGAGTCAATCGCCTCGGCAACTATCGCGCAGTGGCATAAGCGGGATGGAGAGGGGGTTCGTAAAGGTGAGACCCTGGTTACCTTGGAAACGGACAAGGTGTCGGCAGAGATCGATGCTGAGGATGACGGGGTGCTCAATATTCTTTCACCGGAAGGATTAGAGGTTTCGATTGGAGCCGTGATCGGGACCCTGGTGGTGGGGGTGGTTTCCCCTGAACAAGAGGAACAAGAGGTCCCTCAGAAGGTAACGGAAACGGTGGATCCTTCGGTCACTGTCGCCTCTTCCGGGAATAGTGATCCCTCACCCGGTGCGGATCCGGATCCTGCTTCTTTAGCGGCTGCGGCTCTCCGGGCCTCCTCGCTGATCGGAGGGGATGAATCGGCCCTGTCGGGGGCGGATTCCGAAGCTCCCGGGAACCTGGCGGGCCCATCTCCCGAAGAGGGCCGCACTTCTCGCCGCCGGATGAGTTCTCTTCGAAGAAAGATCGCTACTCAGTTGGTTAATGCCCAGCAGACCGCTGCTATTCTGACGACTTTTAACGAAGTCGATATGTCGGCAGTAATTGGATTGCGGAAGACCGTGCAGGAGAGCTTCATGGAGAAATACGGGGTAAAACTTGGGTTCATGTCTCTCTTTGTAAAAGCGGTAGTACATGCTCTGCGTGAGGTGCCTTCCCTGAATGGGCGGATCGAGGGAGAGGAGGTTATCGAGAACCATTTTTATGATATCGGAATAGCGGTAGGCACGGAGAAGGGGCTTGTGGTGCCGGTGGTGCGTAATGCGGACGAAAAGGATTGTCCGCAAATTGAGCAGGATATCCGTGAGTATTCTGATCGAGCGCGAGAGGGAAAGATTCAGTTGGAGGATTTGCGAGGGGGCGTTTTCACCATCTCAAATGGAGGGATATATGGCTCCCTTCTGAGCACGCCCATTCTCAATCCTCCCCAGAGTGGAATTCTAGGGATGCACGCGATTCAGGATCGTCCGGTGGCAGTCGATGGAAAGGTCGAGATACGCCCCATGATGTATATTGCCCTGAGCTATGACCACCGCCTCGTGGACGGGAAAGAAGCTGTGACTTTCCTCATCAAGATCAAGGAATGTCTGGAAAGTCCTGCGAGTTTGCTTCTTGAGCTCTAGGCTGAGAGTTGGGTTGTGATTCTCAGTTGCTATCCATGTGCGTGATCAAGAGACAAATTAGAGGCCGAGATCATGGATGACATTTTCCGATTCCTGAAAGGATTCGCGATGGGAGCCGCTAATGTGATTCCCGGGGTCTCGGGCGGGACAATTGCCTTTATTACCGGGGTTTATGAGAAGCTCATCGAATCGATCAAGAAGTTCGATGCTACTACCATGCGGTTGCTTGGAAAATTAAGGTTCAAGGAGGCCTGGCAGAGAGTGGATGGGCGCTTTCTGGCAGCTCTGGGTGTTGGGGTTGTGGTGAGTATAATGACCATGGCGCGTATTCTGGATTGGGGCTTTGAAAACCATCCAGTATTGGTCTGGGCCTTTTTCTTTGGGCTCATTGCGGCCTCACTTCCTGTTGCAGGAAAGTCCGTAGGGCGCTGGGGTCCCCGGTCGATCATCGCCATTCTGACGGGTACAGGAATTGTCATCACCATGACGTTCATAACTCCAGCCTCAGGGAGTGATAACATCTTCTACCTGATGCTTTGTGGAGCAGTAGCGATGTGCAGCATGCTTGTGCCGGGCTTGAGTGGATCGTTCGTCCTGCTCCTGATGGGGAGTTATAAACTTATCATGATTGATACCGTTAACAAATTCACCAGTGGAGAGGTGAGCGTTGCCCTCGGTGTACTCATGCCATTCGGGGCAGGGGCTCTGGCAGGACTTGTGCTGTTAGCGCGGACACTCAGTTGGCTTTTCCGGGTCTGGCACGACACGGCTATGGCTCTTGTAACGGGATTTGTTGCGGGGTCGCTGATTCTCATATGGCCTTGGAAGCGAATCATTCGCGATAATGAGGCGAAGGAGGCGATCGTGGGCTTTTCAGACTGGGAGTTGCCGGACCCAGGGGTTCCCTCGACATGGATAGCCATCGCCCTGATGATTGCCGGGGCAGGCGTCATAATCATTCTGGAAAAGTCAGCCAGGCGTCCCGCTGCCCGAACCTGAGCCTGGTATCATTGAACCTCAATCACCTTGACTCCGACTGAACTTTCGGTAAATACTGAAATATATGAAATCAGAGGCAACCAAGCTCAGAGAGGTGAGAGACGGGTTCGTTGCCCAGTGGGGAGTGATGGGGTCCCACTGGGGCATTAACCGGACCATGGCCCAGGTTCATGCTCTCCTGATGACAAGTCCTGACGCAATGAGTACGGACGAGGTGATGGAGGAATTGAGTATCAGCCGCGGAAATGCACATACGAATCTGAAGGAGTTGGTGAATTGGGGGCTGCTTCGCATTGTGATTCGAAAAGGTGAGCGGAAGGAATACTTCGAGGCCGAGTTGGACGTGTGGGAGATCTTCCGGAGAATTGTCGAGGAGAGGAAGCGGCGAGAAATCGACCCAACCCTGGGACTGCTGCAGGAGTGTCTTTCGGCTAGCAGTGGAATGAAGAGCGCCGGGGGACGATCATTTCATGAGCAGATGAAGTCGCTTGAAGAGTTCGTTCGGTTCGCTTCCAAGATGTCCGATAGAGTGGCGGGAATGCCTCATGGAAAGGCGATGCAGCTGGCGATGAAGATTTTTGGATAACGAACATCACCCAGATTTCGTGAAAATAGCTAAGCGAAGGGCCAAGAGATGAGTCGAATTAACGCAGGAATAGCCCTCTTGCCTGCGGATGGTGGAATTCAGGGGTTTCCTCCTTCGATCTGAAAATGAGGCAGTTTTGGATGTTATGGGGCTCGTGAGCCAGATCGGACGCCGATTGGGGTCCCGTGACCCAGTCAGGATAGTTTTCGGTGAATTTAAAGGTGGCGGAGAGGGGCAAGATCTTAAAAAAGTGACTCTTGGTGTAATGAATTCTTTGAGGAGTTGGTCTCCTTGGACTACTCTGGCGGCGTTAGGATGATAGATATCCTTCGCAAAACGGTTACGTGACTGGACGACGAAATATAGAGATAGGGATCCGCACTCTGCTTATCCTGGCCACTCTGGTGATTGTAATCGCCGGATTGAAGGCAGCGGAGCGTTTCTTTGTCCCTTTTCTGCTGGCGTTATTTATCGCTACCGTGAGCTTCCCCATCACGGCTTGGCTGAGAAGGCATAAGGTGCCCCGCTTCTTTGCCGTTATCACAACTGTGCTGGTGGATTTTGCCTTCCTTGCAGGCGTGGTTCTGATCGGAGTTACCCTGATCGGCGAATTGCAGGAGAAATGGGAGAGTAAGTATCAGGCCCAGAGCACGCAGAAGCTCGCACAGACTGAGGACTGGGCGGTAGCGACTATTGTCAAGTGGTCGAATGTGCCGGAAGAGGAAGCGAGAAGGAACGTGCGTGCCTACGTAACCGAGGATCTCACCAAGCAGCTCAGTAATATCAAGGTCGAGGATATCGTTGGTCTTGGGACTAACGTGGTGGGGCGAGTTACCGCATTTCTTGGAGCAGCCTTCATTGTTGTGCTGTTCACGGTGTTCATGCTGATGGAAGCCCGAATGTTCGGGAGGCGCCTCAGCCTGATTGCTGAGGCACGAGGTCCAAATTTCGAGCGCATGCTACATGCAGGGAAGGACATCCAGAGATTTCTGGGGATCAAGACGGTAGTGAGCCTTGCCACGGGATTTCTTGCTGGCTTCCTCTGCTGGGCCGCGGGACTTGATTTCTTTATCCTCTGGGGGATTCTGGCGTGGGCTCTTAATTATATTCCTGTCATGGGATCGATCGTGGCGGGGATTCCGCCAACGATCCTTACTCTGGTGCTGATGGGGTGGCCAAGCGCGCTGGCTGTTGGCGTGGGCTACGTTGCGATCAATACCTTTCTTGGCAACTTTATCGAACCAATGATGATGGGGCGCCGCTTCGGGATCTCCACTTTGGTTGTCATCATTTCGGTAATGTTCTGGGGTTGGGTATGGGGTCCGGTGGGCATGTTTCTGGCGGTGCCGATCATGATGATGCTCAAGGTGATTCTTGAGAATAGTTACGAGTTTCGCTGGATTGCAGTGGCAATCAGCAAGGAGAAGGGCGAGTTGGCGGACGATGAAAAGGAGTTGAAGGAAGCGGTGGAAGCAGCAGAGACTGTTGGGCTTGCGGAAGGAACTGCTCCTGAAGTTGGTGCCTCACGGTAGTGCAGTTGCAATTTCCCAGTCACGGGGCGAGCAGGTTCCATCAAGGATGGCCCGGTGGCATGGGTAGCAGAAAGGGAGAGTGAATAGTATGGACCGGTTTCAGAAGTTGGCTCTCGCGGCACTTTTAGCAGTGTTACTCCTTCTTTTTGTGGGAGCTATCGTGCGCGCGAGTGGATCTGGCCTGGGTTGTCCGGACTGGCCCACATGCTGGGGCAAGTTGATTCCGCCTACGAGTGCAGAGCAGATAGATTTCAACAAAATTGATCTTGGCAAATTCCAACGGAAGGCTGCTCGGCATGGACGAGACCCCGATTCCATGACCCTTGAATCCCTGCGGGGGGAGTTTAATCCGGTTCACACCTGGGTTGAGTATGTCAACAGGCTCTGCTCCATGCCGGTCGGGATCTTCACCCTGGTTCTCATGGTCGCGGCCTTTCGAAGAAAAGGTAAATGCGCAGATATTCGCTGGATGAGCCTCCTGGCTTTCTTGCTCGTCCTGGTGAACGCGGAGTTAGGGAGGAGGGTCGTCCTCAGCGGTCTCAAACCAGGCGTCATTACAGTACACATGGCTTTGGCGATCCTTCTCCTCTGTGTTCTCGTTTACGTATTCTGGAGAGGCTGCAGGGTTCCGGAAAAGCGGTTGCTTGAAGGGGATTGGTCGAAGAGAACCTGGTTCCTTGGGCTGGGTGTATTTATTCTGACTGTAGCGGAGGGCGTAATGGGTGCGCAAGTGAGAGAGTTGACCGATGAGTTAGCGCTTATTCCCGGATCCGGAGAGCGTTCAGCATGGATAGGAACCCTTGAAGAATCCGGAGTCTACCTCGTTCACCGCAGTTTTTCCTGGTTGATTGTGCTGGGAACCGCTGGATTGATGGTTTGTGCCCGCAGATCATTGCCTCATGGCTTAAATTGGTTAGACAAGGGAATTGGAGGTCTGGTAGGAGCTCTGCTCATAATGGGAGTCCTGCTTGCCCGGGTCGGAGTTCTCCCTGTGGTGCAAGTCCTGCATGTAGGAGCAGCCGCACTTCTGGTCACCCTTCTTTTTTACTGGTTGCTCGTCACAAGGGTCGAGGGCGTTTAATACGGACTGCGGATGCCGATCTGCCCTTCTGAAAACCCCGCCAGGCGGACGTTCCTGCTGGATAACCTTCGAGCTTGCCCCGGAGGTTGTCTGGAAACCCTGGCGATGACATTTGTGGTGCTTATCGCAGTACGCGTTTTTCATGCAGAGCCTTGGCAGAAGGCCACCCTTGTCGCCGCCTCGAGTTGCGGACTCCTGCTTAGTCTTTTTCCAGTTCAGTTACTTCGAAGAACGGGAATATCGGTTAATGTGGGGACCTCCCTGCTCTGGCTGGTGTCAGCAGCTGGGCTTCTGGCGGCGGCTCTCGGAGGAACCGCGATGAGTGTCTTTCTGCCATCCATGGTGATTTCCCTGTTGTGCATCACCCTGAGTATTCCGCTCATGTCGCAGATCTATCGGAAGCATTACCCCGATCGTAGCCGCGGCCGCCTCTTTGCATCAACAGCAGTCGTGAGGAAAGCATCGGCCCTGATCGTCGCTCTGATTTTTGGTAAGATCCTCGAGAACAACCTCGAGGATTTCCGTGGGATCCTCCTGGTCTATTCCATATGCTGCGTGCTGATGGCTGGCTGCGTCCTCGCCATGGCGCCGGTGCGCTTGCAGCGCACCAGGCAGGTGCGTCTATTTGGGGCCCTCGACCACCTGCGGAGTGACCGGATATTCAGGTCGCTGCTGATTTCATGGATGATTCTGGGGTTTGGGAACCTGATCTGCTGGTCCATATTCGTAGAGTATGTCTCCAATCCTGACTATGGATACAAACTGACCGAGTTTACCATTGCCTTTATTACCGGCTCCCTGCCCGAGATCATGTTTCTGATAACCGTGGTGGCATGGGGAATCATCTTTGACCGGGTGAATTTTTTTGCAGTCCGCATGGTTCTCAATGTCTTTTTCATCTGTGGGGTTCTATTCTATTTCTTCGGGGACGGATTGTGGGCCTTATGTATTGGAATTTCCCTGCACGGGATTGGCCGGGCCGGAGGAAATATTGCTTGGAGCCTATGGGTAACCAAGTTTGCCAAGGCGGAACAGGTGGCTGAGTACATGAGCGTTCACACATTTCTCTGTGGGGTGCGGGGTGTGATTGCCCCCTTTGTAGCATTTCCAATGATTGCGGGGCTCGGTCCCCGTACGGTGGGCGCGGTGGGTGCCTTCCTGATTTTCGTGGCGACTCTCATGATCTGGCCTCTTTTCCGCAGAAAGCCAGATTACGAGGATTCTTGAAACCAGATAGCGGGGAGGCTGGCTGGAAATCTTTCGAGGCCAGAGTTCAGGAGAAAGTATTGCCGGTTATCGGCTCTCTATCCTGATGGCATCAGATAGACGGCACTAGTGAAGTTCAAGAACCTCTGCGGGACTCACGGTAGAGAGGCTATGGGCTTCGCCTACCGGGGCGCAGGTCAGCTTGCCCTTTGTGCAATTGATACCTGACAGTAACTCGGGTCGATTGCGGCAGGCATCTGGGAGGTCATGCTCCGCCAGGAGCATGGTCCAGCGGGAGGTCACGTTGTTGAGGGCCTGAGTAGCAGTGCGTGAATAGGCTCCAGGCATGTTGGCAACGCAGTAATGAAGGACGTCTTCTTCAAAATAGGTTGGGTCGTCATGGGTTGTTGGACGGCTCGTTTCGGCACAGCCTCCCTGATCGATGGCGATGTCGACAAGGACGCTTCCAGGAGCCATCTGTTTCAGCATGTCGCGGGTAATGAGTTTGGGCGCCGCGGCCCCCGGGATCAGAACAGCCCCAATAATGAGATCAATGCGTGGGAGGAGGGATGAGATGTTTGCTTCGGTCGAATAGAGCGTATGAGCCTCCTGCAGGGTGATATCGAGGAAACGCATCCTCTCGACGTCGACTTCGACAATGGTCACATCCGCGCCGATTCCTGTAGCCACCCGGGCAGCATTAATCCCGGCGGTGCCTCCACCAATAACCATCACCCGGCCGGGAGCGACCCCTGGGACTCCACCAAGGAGGATTCCTCGGCCTCCTCGATGATTCGCGAGGTGATAGGACCCAAAGATGGCAGCCATCCTGCCTGCCAGCTCGCTCATGGGCTCCAGAAGCGGGAGGCGACCACTCACCTCAAGTGTCTCGTATGCGATGGCAGTGCACCCGGTAGCAGTCAGAGATTCGGTCAGTTGTCGGTCGGCGGCCAGATGCAGGTAGGTAAACAGAGTGTGATCGGGACCAAGTAGGGCAACCTCGGAGGGTTGCGGTTCCTTCACCTTTACAATGAGTCTAGCCTCCTCGAAAACGGCCTCTGCGGTCGGAACTATTTCGGCGCCTGCGGCCTGATACTCTGAATCGAGGTAACTGGATTGCTGGCCAGCGCCTGTCTCAACCACTACTCGATGACCCCGTTTAACCAGTTCTCCGGCACATGCGGGTATCATGCCGACACGGTGCTCCTGCGATTTAACTTCCCTTGGGATTCCGACCGTCATACGAGGACTCTAGACGAAGGAGGCCTGTCCCTCCATCCCCGACTTGCGGCCTGACCGTAATCTGGCATACTCTGCCCGTCAGCGATGAGCCAGCTTAGCTTCAATTGGTAGAGCTCTCGATTTGTAATCGAGCGGTTGTCGGTTCGAGTCCGACAGCTGGCTCCAGCGGATATCCCGCCGCAGGGTTCCATAAGCAGAAGATTTCCTGGTCATGACTGGGAAGAATTGCTGCTGCTAATGGAAATCATGGCTCCCAGCAGTGATGCCGGGTTCAAAGGGGAGAGGTTCAATTCCGGTGGTGTAGAGAGTATGAGAGCTTCCTTCCCCGACCTGCAGTCGGCCATGGCAGAGAAGAAAGTTCTCCGTGGTGATAACAAGGCGATAACGATCAAACATGCTGCGGGAGACGAAAAGATTGGCTATGCCGGTCTCGTCCTCAAGGGAGATGAAGCAATGACCATTGGCCGTGCTGGGCCTTTGGCGGCAAATGACAAGTCCGGCACAGCTGATCTGCTGACCATGCGCGATTCGTTGAAAATCGGATGCTCTAACAAGAGAGGGAGGGTGCCTGACTGGATTTGCAGGATGATTGCCCCGGGCTCCTTTTGATTTTGGAAGCCCCCTTAACCATTCCCTGCGCAGGATGGCCATGGGATGTGGGCCCGTGCTGTAATTCTGGGAGCTGTAGTCTATGGCGAGCCTGTCGAGATCGCTCATTGGGCTGAGTGGGAGCGGGGAGTCCGATTTTGAATTATCGGGAGGGAGAGCCTCTTCCTCTTCCCCAGCACGCCCAAAAAGATCTCGATCAGGAATCAGTTCTCCCTTCCACAGCGCATCCCTGCGATGCTCAACGTCATTAAGATCGTTCAGGGCTCCCACCGCGGCAAGGAGACGTCGCTCCTTTTTGTCAGGGCGCACACGCTGGAGAAAGTCCGAGAGATTTCTGAATTGGGAATGGGAGCGGGATTCCACGATCCTGGCCGCAGTTGAGCTAGAGAGATTCTTGAGGTGCTGCAAACCCAGCCTGAGAGCCTTGTCATCAAGAACCGTTGTCTCGCAGCAAGAGTAGGATACTGAGACCGGGCGAATGCGTATTCCATGCCGGCGAGCATCATGAAGCAGGCTGGCAACGGGATAGAAGCCCATGGGCTGGTTATTGAGAAGGCCGGCAAAAAACTCCGCAGGGTGATGAACCTTTAACCAGCAGGAGGCATAGGCGATAAGGGCAAACGATATTGCGTGACTTTCCGGGAACCCGTAGAGGGCGAAGGAACTGATGGAATCGATAATCCTTTCCTGAACATGAGGATCTATACCGCGCCGGGACATCCGGGAACGTAGTTTTTCCGAGATACTCCTCATTCTTTCGTCAGAACGCTTGAACGCCATGGCGCGTCTAAGTTCATCAGCTTCAGAGCCATTGAAGCCAGCTATGATCATCGCCATCCGCAGAACCTGTTCCTGGAAAAGCGGGACGCCGAGAGTGCGCTCGAGGACATTTTTGAAATCGGGGTGAATGCAGTCGATTGCTTCTCGTCCATTGCGTCGGTTCAGATAAGGGTGAACAAGATCTCCTACAATGGGCCCGGGGCGGATGAGGGCAACTTCGACCACCAGATCGTAAAAAACCCTTGGCTGCATGGCCGGGAGAGTGGCCATCTGGGCGCGAGACTCGACCTGAAAGGTCCCTATCGTGTCTGCATTGCAGAGGAGATCATATGTTGCAGGGTCATCGTAGGGGATGCGTGAAAGGTCGATATTCTTACCTCGTTGCCGACAGATCCGGATACTATCCTCCATGGCTGCCAGCATGCCGAGTCCGAGAAGGTCAACCTTCACGATGCCCAGGTCCTCGCAATCATCCTTGTCCCATTGTACGATAGTGCGATTGGCCATGGTTGCTGGTTGCAGGGGGACAACCGAATCGAGTCCTCCATCAGATATAATCATGCCTCCGGAGTGCTGTCCCAGGTGGCGGGGAAAGGAGAGAACAGCACGATATAGATGGAGGAGGGGCTTGAAGCGGGGATGATTCCGTGGGACGCCAGATTGGGATAATATCTTTTCGAGGCTATTCGCGTCCTGTTCTACCGTTTCCCTGTTTTCCGAGATGCGTATTGAGGAAAAAAGAGCGGAGAACCGATTCGCGGTAGCGACAGGAAAATCCAGGACTTTGCACATTTCCCGGAAGGCGGATTTCGGGCGGTAGGAGATGACATTGGCTGTCATGGCGGCACCGCGGGGTGAGTATTTTTGGAAAACGTGCTGAATAACCGCTTCACGGCGATTTCCCGAAGGAAAGTCGATGTCGATATCGGGCCACGACCTGCGATTCTCTGAGAGGAACCTCTCAAAAAGGAGCCCGCTCCCTACGGGATCACAGGCAGTGATCCCCAGGCAGTAGCAGACCGCCGAATTCGCCGCAGATCCACGGCCCTGACAGAGGATTCCCTGTGATCTCGCAAATTGGACGATTTCCCATACGATCAGAAAATACCCTGAGAAGCCTAAGCGGATGATCAGGGACAACTCGTGTTCAAGTTGCTGGTGGATCTGGGTGCTGATTGAGCCGTAACGTTCCCGGCCGCCCCGGAAAGTCAATTCACGTAGAATCCGTCCTTCTGCCTCGGGAGAAAGGGGTTGTCCGTTTTCATGATAGGAAGGAAACTTGTAATCCAGGCGGTCAAGAGTGAAGTCCAGGCGTTCGGAGAGGATTTGACTGTTAAGGAGGGCTTGCGGGTAATCCTTGAAGAGGGTTGAGAGTTGCTCCGGGGACTTGAGGTGACGCTCAGAATTTTCTTCCAGCAGGGTTCCCGCTTTATCAAGAGAAGTGTGATGGCGGAGACATGTGAAGGCATCTGCCAGAAGGCGGTCATGACGGTGAGCAAAAAGGGGTGCATTTGATGCGAGGAGAGGAATTTTCAGATGGTCGGCGAGGTCAACAAGATGGCGATTTATTCGTTCACTGGTCCTGCGATGGTGACGAGTGAGGGTGATATAGAGGTTGCTCCTTCCGAAGGCGTTACGAAGACAGGTTGCGGTCTCCAGAAGTTTGTTTTTGTCCATGGTGGACAGGGACTCCGGAGTGAGGAGGGCAACCATTCCAGAACTGTCGAAGGGAGTAAGAGGAAAACAATGCTCCTGCAGGGAGGTCTCACGATGGGAGGGGTTTTCACGGTGGTGGAGTCTGGTCAGGAGATGACAGAGATTCCTGTAGCCAGCAGGGTTCTTGACCAGAAGGGGGAGGGAGAGGGTGGAGGAGCGAGGTCCTGCAAATTCTGCGGTAGCTCCGACGAGGGCCCGGAGGCCATGCTTTTTCGCAGTGAAGTGAGCCCGAACTGAACCGTAGAGCCCCATGTGGTCGAGAAGGGCGATAGCTTCATATCCAAGTGCGGCCGCACGATTGACAAGTTCTTCCGGATGACTGGCACCACGGAGAAATGAAAAAGAAGACCGGGCGTAGAGTTCAGTAAGCAAGTTCTCTGGTATATCAGGGAGTCACAATATGGAGTGAGCCGGGGTAATTACTGATAACTACCCTCAAGGGTCCAGGATCCGGGTGAATGATATGCAAGGCGAAGCAAGGTCATGTCTGTGAGCTGAATATCCCATTCCACTCGCTGCCAGTTCTTATCGGAGCTCCACCAATTTCCTGAGAGCGGGAAAGGTCCATTGTGAGCGACGACAGGACCGGGGAAGGGCCCATTGAGAAGTGCAAGGGGCCTGGGATGCCGGGTGTCGGAGTCACAGGCAACATGAACAGGGAGCGGTGGGCGGTAGCGGCTCAGTGGCAGAGCGGTTCCGGCCTCTGCAGAACCGAAGGCCTCGGGGGCAGCGTCAACTTTCTGCCTTGGTTTTGTGTTCCTGTCAGGGAACAGGGGTTTGGTCATTCGGAAAGAATCTGGATAGTGACTGGCAAGAGGAAGGGGTGCGCCCAGACGGCCTGGTCCGAGAAGCGCCGTTAATTGAGCAATAGTATTGGACAGGTTGTGAGAATCTCTTGGAGAGCAACCAAAGAGGTTGTGTTGTGTTTCTCCCGGAATTACGGGGGACAGATGCAGAGACCAGCGAATGATTGGAGCGGATGCGCTCACCGTTTCCAGGTGGACCTGAAGAATCTCCAGAAGACTGGATGGATGACATGAAGGTTCTGGCAGATTCACTTCATGTTGATGCTGGTTCCCGTCATCAAACATGAGGGAAATTTTGATGGAGTTTGTTGCCCGGTGGAGAGACTTAAGTCGTGAGCACAGAGTTCTCAGGCCTCGATTAAGGGTGAAGAGGAGGGCTTCCAGATTTTCGAGAGGATACTCAAGGTCCCGGCAGAGGGAGAATGTTTCTGGAGGGCGGGACAGGCTGAGGAGACGGTGGTGCTTGCCATGCAGGATGTCATGAGCTCTTCCTGCTTCGAGACCAAGTCTTTCGGTGAGCCCCTGCCGGGGAAGTGCAGCAAGGTCGCCGAGGGTTTTGATGCCCCACAGCGAGAGCACGTCTTGATCCAGGTTGAGGAGGCAGGAGTCGGAGCAGAGGGAGGCGATTGATCGGTTGGCGATATGTCGTAGATGAAAGTCGGGTTGTGAAGTAGTCCTGAACAGGGGCTCTGGATTAAAGGAGAGAGTATAACGCAGGATGGGACTTTCCCCGGCGAGAAGAGACAGGTCTGGGGTCGGGGCAAGGGCGAGATGCAGAGGCAGGCGAAGGGGAGCAGCACACCGGAGAGCCTGCTCTATCCATTCCAGTGGAAAGCCCGGGGAGCGGGGCAGCGCTAGCAGGTCCAGGATGAAAACCCCTGGTGCAGTTTCCTCGAAATCTGGACCAAGAGAGGCAATATATTGTCGCAGAGCGTTCTGGTGCCGGTATTCGGTATCAGGCTCGGGGGTAAGAAGGGTAAGCTGGGGGCAACGTGCCAGGGCCCTCGTTGCAGTGAGCCCCGGGATGACCTGATGCAGGAATGCGGTATGATTGACGGCAAGGATGACCGGAATGGAATGACTGGACTCTTTTCCTGACGAAGTATCTGCCGCAGAATTGACCAGTGCGGTTGGGCCGGAGTCCTCAGGGAGAGTGTCCCGGAGAAGAACAGCAAGAGGAAAGAAAGGGACCTGAAAGGATGCGTACAATAAGAGCTGAGGTGCAGATTTATATCCTGGAAAAGGGTGATGCCGCAGAGCTTGCTATCCTCGAGCTGCGATTTTCCGGTGGTAATATATGAGGCTCAGTTCGTCTCTTTCCCGGATAAGGTCAGAAAGGGTAAAGGCAGAATCGAGGAAGAGCTGAAGGGACGCACATGGGATGAGGTGTCTGGGCGTAAAAATAAGAACAGAGGAGCTGGTCTGCTCTGCCAGGTTGCGCAGGCGATACCAGGATGAGGAAGGAATGAGAGAGAGCTCCCTGAGAGGATTGAGCAGGAGATCAAGGACGATCAGAGGAAGGCTTCCATCATGTAGAAGCAGGTCGCAGCAGCGCAGGGACTCGTTACTGTTACGACAACGGATCCAGAGAAGACGCGCGCAGGATTCGGTTCCATAGGAAGCAGGATCAAAAGAGTCTCGTCCATCTATGAGGGCGACCGGGTTTTGATAAGAGGGTGGGGAGCCGACCCCAAAACAGGTCTGAATTTCTGTTTTATGATCTGTTTTCAGAAGTTCTGATAGAATAAGGGATAAGCCGGAGGCGGGATGGGCAGGGCTCAGTTCGGAGAGAGCTCCCGCGGGGAATACGGGAAGGTTTTTAACGAGAGGTGGAGCAGTGAAATCTGGAGAGGCCCTTTCTGCATGCGCGGCAGGGAACTTTTCCTGCAGTTGCTTGCGTAAAACGAGAAGCAAGGAGGCCTGTTCTCCGCTATTTTTTATCTTACAAGGCCCCCTCATTGTGTTCANANGAACACTATTTTGNAGGNGAGAGTTGGCAAGCTAAAATAAGAGNCCTCCCGCTCATTGGGAGTATTNCACGCCGCTCTCATCTATCTTGAGAAAGATGAGTAAGTGAACCCCATGCTTTTTGGCCTGGATGTGTATGGNCTGTTAATAAGTAGCTTGGTGAANCGTTGACAGGTTGATAGTCGCTAAATACAAAAATTTGATGGGTATCCGTGTAAGGCCGATCGGTGAAATAAAGTCCCAGCCTGATCCTGCTGAACGCGTAAAGTGCTGGAAGTGTGCGACTTGGTTCATGATGCCTCGTACCGCGACTCGGTCTTCGTGTCCAAGCTGTGGGAGTCAGGTAGCCCTTCATCGCCTCAAGATGCCGATGATGCCAAGTGGGAAAGGCAGGCAGCCTGAGACTCGCTCGACGGATTCCAGTCGGGACATCGAGTCGGGAACGCCGGGTGAGGGAGATGCCGCTAGGAAGTCGGGACCGGAGTTGGGAGGGGAGGAGGTACGCAGGATGTTCGTGGAAGCTGATCCGCGGCGGGAAGGTGGAGTAAGTGGGAGAGAAATTCTCAGGGGAATTTCTCTCAGGACGCTGATTGCGCTAGTTGGCGTAGCAACCCTGATTCTTCTGATTTTGTCCTTGGTAACCACGAGTTGAGGGTGGCGGTGAAGTTTGTCCTGGCGTCCGGTTCTCCGAGGCGAAGAGATTTCCTGAGCAAGGCTGGGTACGATTTCGGAGTGGAGCCATCCGAGGTGGAGGAGTGGCCTCCAGGGAAGTACCCTTTTCATGAGCTTTGCGTGTCCAATGCGGTTTTGAAGGCAAGAGATGTATTGGGTAAGCACGCCGATGCGGTTGTCCTGGGAGCTGATACGCTTGTCGGTCTGGAAGGAGAGGTTATGGGTAAACCCCGTGATATTGAAGATGCAGTGTGCATGCTGGAGCGCTTGTCGGGCCAGAGGCATGAAGTATGTACCGGGGTGTGTCTGTGTTGCGGAACAGAGGAATACACCTTCTTTGAGGTGACGTGGGTGCAGTTCCGGGATTTCGGGAGCAGTGTAATCAGGGACTACATGGACCGGGTCAGCGTGATGGATAAGGCAGGGGCCTATGCGATTCAGGAGCATGGAGAGATGCTGGTCGAGGGGGTGGAGGGGTCCTATGATAATGTGGTAGGCCTTCCAATGAATCAGGTGAAGGCAGGGTTGAAACGATTCGGGGTCATGCCCTCCAGTGATTGAAAGAGATGATATCTTGGGATTTGAGCAGGGCAGCGGAGAGCAGGTTCTGCAATTGAGGGGAGGCAGAAGTTGAGAATTGGTTCAGTGGCGGCATTATGGGACAATCTAGCGTGACGATGGCGCCGAGGTATCCGCTGATCATGAACCCTAAGGCTCGCAGCGAACGGGCCCAGCGGGCTCGGCGTTTCGTGATGGAAAACGCTACGAGATTTGCGATTTACGCCACTAACAGCGCAGAGGAATCAGCGGAACTTGCGAGGCGTTTTTCGGAGGAGGGTGAGGAAGTTGTCGTGGCAGCGGGAGGAGACGGGACTCTCAATGCGGTGGTCGGTGGACTGGCTGGGACAAAGACGGTCCTGGGTATTCTGCCAACTGGAACAATGAATGTCTTTGCTCGTGAGTTGAACATCCCGTTTGGGCACCTCGCGGCTGCGCTTGATGTCATCGATGGAGGACATGTGAAGGAAGTTGATCTTTTTGAAACAGANGGAACGCCTTTCGTGCAGATGGCCGGAGTGGGGTTTGATGCGCAGGTGATCGAAGAGACTACTACCGAGTCGAAACGCCGGTTGGGCCCGTTGGCCTATATTCTATCAGCGGTGAAGGTGCTTGGTTCCGAGCCTCCCCGGATGAAGGTGCATTTTGATGAGGGATTTGCGGCGGAGGGTGCCTGTGTGCTGCTCGGTAACGGTGCCCTGTATGGAGGTCAGCTGAGGCNGTTCGGAAAGGCGGACAATGCAGATGACCTTCTGGATGTCCTGGTTTACAAGGAAGCCGGTTACAAGGCGGCCCTGGGGTCTCTGGGGACAGTCGCGAGGGGAGGATTTGAAGCAGATGGGAAGTTGGTAGAATATTACCAGACTTCTGGCCTTGTCGTGGAATCTGACCGGGAGGTTCCGGTCGAGGTGGATGGCGAGTTGTGGGGTCGGTCGNAACGGGTNGAATTCAAGTCCATGTCTGAAAAGTTGCGCGTTCTTGCGCCAGAGGAAAGAGGGAAGAACTGGTGGGAGCAGGTGCTGTCAAATCTTACCCCTGATAAAAGTTGAAATTGGGGGAAGATGTTAAATTAACCTTCTCCTTATGGAGAGAAATCCCAGAATAGNGTAGCAGTGAAGTCCCGGCTTGATGATCTCCTCGAGTTCGCGTGCGGCGAAGTTGGAGATGAGGATTTCAGGCGGTTCTGCCCGAGTAATCCGGGAGATATGAGCTATGTCCACCTCTGCAGTGGCGTGCGGTCCCGGCAGGAGGTTCCTGAAGAAGTTGATCCGGAGTGGTTTGAAATTTTCGGTGTCGCCCAGCGTGGAACCCCCGAGAAACCATCGGAGGGTGGTCGTTTNGTGCGTTTCCGCTTATTCTGCGGCGCAGTAGCGGCCAAGTTCCTGATCGCAGAACCCGGGCTCGATACGGTCGTAATAGTGAATTACGTCTGCTGTTCCCTTGTCCAGTCAGCCCGCCTGATAGGGAGCAGGGCGCTCACGGAGATACTAGTCGATGTTTTNCCGGCGCTCGCCAAGGAAATGGAGGACTATCGGGCGCCGAGTGGGTGGGTTGTTCAGGAGTATCCGTTCTGCCTTCTCGCAGGCATGCTGATGGCTGAGGACCTTGAGGAGGATGACNTGGTAGCGGACTTGGCTGGTCAGTTGCTGAAGGCTGAGGAGCAGGTAAGAGAGGAAAGTTTTTTTCCCGGACATGAATTCCTGCTTGGATTGACGAATTATGACTCCCTCCACGCGGATTGGCTCAAACTTGCTGAGTCTCTGGAGAATTCAGGTAAAGATGATACCGTGCAGGAGGTAAAGGGTCGTCTTGGTGGAGTGGANAAGTGGCGNGCTGGATAGCGACAGGATGGNTTATCCTCCGGCGGAGAGAACTACAATTTCGACGCGGGAGCCCTGGGCCATGGCGCTGGAGCTGAGTTCTTTTCGGGTCAGNGCGCGGCCATCGAGCTCGACCACTACGGGCTTGTTTGCCAGGTCGAGGGATACGAGGAGTTCGGCGATGGACCATTCACGCTCCACTTCATGAGNGTCNCCGTTAAGNATTATATGCATGGGGATGGAAAGTNTCAGGTNNTGGTGCCAGCAGGNGCGAGGAATTCGCGATCCCAGTCTTTCCAGACGGCATCAAAGCCCTGCGTTTTCAACTGGTCCGCGACAGTTTNCGGAGATCTCTGGTCGTCGATTTCGAATTGCGGAGTAGCCCGGGTGCCACAGCCATTCATGGACTTTTCGATGGGATCTATTTCGACACGCTTTCCCTTGATTGTCTGGTGNAGATCATTGGAGCCNGCTCCGGTATAGCCTCCGGGTTCCGTGTGGGAACCTGCCGAAACGTGAGTAACTCCCANCGGGAAGAGGTGATTTCGCAGGGTTTCCGGCTCGCGGGTNGAAAGCACTATTCCGACCTGGGGAAAGGTGAGGCGAAAGGCGCAGATCAATTGAACGAGTTGCCGATCCGTGAGAGTCAGCTCCGGGTTGGCCTGGTGCCGGTGGTTTCCTGCGTGGGGCCTGATCCTTGGAAAGGAAATGGTGAACTGAGCTTTCCAGCAGGTCCGGTAGAGGTATTCAAGGTGTGCGGCCAGGGCCAGTGCCTCGGTACGCCAGTTCGCAAGGCCGAAGAGAGCGCCAATGCCGATGCGTCGGAAGCCTCCGGCATAGGCCCGCTCAGGGCAGTCGAGACGCCAGTCAAAATTCTTTTTTGGGCCTGCTGTATGAAGCTTCTGGTATGCTGCCCGGTCATAGGTTTCCTGATATACAACCAGTCCCTCTGCNCCACAGTTTACCAGTTCCGCATATTGCTTGTCCTTCATCGGACCTACTTCGATTCCGAGGGTAGGGATGGAAGGGGAAAGGCGTTCAAGACATTGCTGAAGGTAGCCCTCTGAGACAANTCTAGGATGCTCGCCCGCAACGAGGAGAAGATTGCGGAATCCGAGCGCATGAAGGTGNTCCGCCTCTCTGACGACCTCCTCAACAGTGAGGGTGGTCCTGAGGATGGGGTTGTCCCGTGAGAATCCACAGTAACTACAATTGTTCACACATTCGTTCGAAAGGTAGAGAGGGGCAAAGAGGCGCATGGTTCGCCCGAACTGGCGACGTGAAAGGGCAGAGCTTTTACGCGCGAGTAATTCGAGCTTCTCGAGAGAGAGAGGATCCATCAGGGACGTGAACCGCTGGAGGAGAGGAGAACTCTTCCGATTTGGATCTGCGAAGTAGGCTGANAAGCTCACGTGGAAGAGAGGTCGGGTTTGTGAGGTTGAATGTCAAAGGGGAAAAGAGAGAGATGGGTGTGGGGTCTCGAGGAGCGCTTGGGGAGGGGCGATCTCTCCGGGNTGGCCATTGCTGTNGATTCCGGGCGCCCGAGCACGGGTAATGGAGTCCAATGTCTCAAATGTGAGCAGCCTGAGATTGAGAACTTGAACAAGGCGGAGAGGGACGGCACTTTCGTGTTGCCAATGAGTGGAGAGGAAGTGATCGAATGCCGTCCCACAAGGTGGTTCTATTTGAGAGCTGGCGCGATGGCGTTGATGTTCGGGGTGTTCCTCGTGCTGTTCCTGAAGGACTGGAGGGTTGGATATCCNGGGAAGAATGAGGTCTACTACACCTACAAGGCCTTTGAGAAGGCCGAGGATCAGTTTNCCGGGAAAGAATGGAGTGCNGAAGAATGGGAGCAGGAAGCGTCCTCNCAGAAGATATTTCCCGACCCGAATACCATTCTTCCTGCNGGAGTTTCTCATGATGCGAAGTGGCCGTCNGTCCTGGCCGATTATGAAGTATACAGCAGGGCCGTCGCGGAAGAGGGGAGCAAGGCAATCCCGCCGTTGTGGGCGAGTTATACGGACAAGCGGGGTTGGAGTTCTTCTATCCCCAAGAAGAGCTACGATGTCGGCAAGGTGCAAGAGCAGCTTTATTTCGGGGTCGGAAGCGGAGTCCTTCTTCTGGTGACAATCTTCTTTCTTGTCCGGACCTCACGACGCTCAATGAAGGTTGACGGTGATTCGTATTATGCACCAGGAGGAGAAGTGGTTTCGTTTGATACGATTCGCAGGATTGATATTCGAAAGTGGAAGACCAAGGGGATTGCGTATCTCTTCTCCTGTCCGGCAGCCGATACGCCTCATGCTGATCCTGATCAGGCATCTCTTCAAAAGGTGAAGGTGGACGGTATGGTATATGGTCAGTTTCGCGAGGAAGATGGGGCCCCCGCGGAAGCGCTCTTTCAGCGGATCCTGCAGAATTTCCAGGGAGAACTGATCGAGTTGGAGGACGAGGAGCATGGGTTCTCGGAAGAAAATGTGGACAACTCAGGCACGGAAGAGGAGTCCGGAGGGGTATGAGCTCGGGAATACATTTTCAGAGTTGCCAAGCGACTTAAGGTAATCCAGAAACAGGCAACCAATCCAAGGAGACATGTCAGAATCAAGTGAAGAGAAGGTAAAGGGCATCATTGTAGAGCAACTCGGAGTGAATGCTGACCAGGTGACCAGAGAGGCTAAAGTGGTCGAAGATCTGGGAGCTGATTCCCTCGACGCGGTCGAACTGGTGATGGCTGTCGAAGAAGAGTTTGGAGTCGAGGTTCCCGACGACCAGGCGGAAAACCTTACCACGGTCGGCGCAATCGTTGACTACGTGGACAAGGCCTCGTCCTGAACGGGGTTTGCTCCTCCCAGCAAGGTTTCAGGGCGGGTCCAGTGGGGCCTGCCCTTTTCATTGTCAGAGGGTGCATGGTAGGAGATGATGTGGCTGAAGAATGTATTCGCCTGATAACATTCAATATGCGCTGGAGACCACCAGTGTTCTTTACGAGCCCGATCGTCGGATAGATACTTTTGGGAACACGCGTTTTGAGTTCCTTCTTCTGAGCGAATTAATGGATTCGGTTGGGCAGGTCCGTATCCGAAGTGGAGAGGTAGAGGCCAATCAGCCGACCATAATCAAGCCCGAGGCCTATAGCGGGATTGAGTTTGAGGGATTTGGTGATGATGCACAGAAATTTCACCAGTGGCTTCAGGAGCAGGGAGCCAAAATCGCCTTCGTCAACTATCAGTTCAAGCGTGGTGAGGTGCGTGAGGAGTTACTTCATGACCCTCTGGAAGCGGTCAGGGACAGGGTGCTTGATGAAGCCCGGCGAGCGGGTAACCCGATGCAGGTCGTAATCGAAGGAGTGGATGACGCCTGGGAGATCAGCCTTCTTCGCTTTATCTTTGAGATCGTTGACAAAAGTTCGGAGATCAACGCATTTGATTTCAAGCGGAAAGGATTGCTGTAGTGGCCAGCCATTGGGAATGCCGCTGGAATTGAGAATGGTGATTTTGCAGGGACCCTTTCAGGCAGTTAGTTTGATTTAAATTATGATGGCTATTGTGAAGGTTCTTGCAGCATTTGTGGTGCTGGGAATTCTTGGAGCCACTGTATTTCTGGTTGAGCGGCTGAAGGAGGAAAGTGCGGTGCCGCAACTGGCGGATCCTTCAGGAACCCCGGAGGAGATCCCGGCAGTAAGGCCAGGAGAGATTGCATTCGAACGGGCAAGGGAATTCCTTGCTACCGGACAGTTTGACTCAGCGCGTGAGAAGCTCGAATTCCTGGTCGGGGTGTATCCGTCCTCTGAGTCGGCAGGCGAGGCGCGCAGGATCCTGGGGGAGTTGAACCTGGATGATCTGCTCTCGACGGATGTGATGGAGGGGAAGACAATGTATCAGGTGAAATCCGGAGATAATTTCACCAAGATCGCGCTCAAGCATGAAACAACACTGGACTGCATCATGCATATCAATGGGCTCCAGAGGATGGACAAGCTCTATCCCGGGGACGAACTCGTGCTACTGCCCCTGAAATTCAACATCAAGATCGATGTGCCTCGTAAGCTTCTGAACCTCTACAATGAAGGAAGGCTCCTGAAATCCTATAATCTCAGCCATGCCAGAACCAGGGACTCCCGAGGAGCGCTCAGGTCGAGAATCGGCCAGAAGATCGGACTCCTTGAAAATGGTGACCGCGTCTCTCCAGTCAAGTTTGAGAGTTATCGAACTGCCAGGAAAGTCCTTATCCTCGATCATCATAAACTACAGTTGCGTCAGGACGAAGAGTCGGAGAAGAATGCGGAGCGCCGGGGTTTCTTTCTCTCGGAGCCTGATATGGAGGAATTGGCGCTTCTTCTGAGAGTCGGGAACGAGGTGGAAGTCTTGTTCGCTAACAGGTAACATGCGTGAAGATGAAGGATAGCAGTGGTCGCCCCGAACCTCTCGATTTCGAGAAGCCTATAGCAGAACTTGAGGGTGAATTAAATGATATGCGCGAGAAGGCGCGTTCCCAGGAGATCGACTTGAGCGCGGAAATAGGAATCTTGGAGGGGAAGCTCAGGGAATTAAGGGAGAGCGTTTACGAAAACCTTTCGCCATGGCAGCGAGTGCAGATCGCGAGGCATGTAGGTCGCCCCTTCATGCTCGATTACCTCAGTAACGCCTTTGACGATTTCTGCGAGTTGCATGGGGATCGACTGGTCGGGGATGATCAGGCGATGCCGGGTGGATTTGCTCTTCTCGACGGGAGAAGGTGCGTTGTCATCGGGCACCAGAAAGGCCGAAATACGAAGGAGAATCTTGAGCGTAACTTTGGCAGCGCGCACCCAGAGGGCTATCGGAAGGCACTGCGCCTCATGAAGCTTGCCGAAAAGCTCCGGATTCCAGTCATCTCATTGATTGACACCCCGGGGGCATTCCCGGGGATTGGAGCAGAGGAGAGAAATATTGCAGAAGCAATCGCGCGGAACCTTCGCGAAATGATGGATCTCAAAACTCCCATTGTAGCCGCCGTTGTGGGCGAGGGTGGCTCGGGAGGTGCCCTTGGAATAGGGGTGGCCGATCGTATCCTCATGCTCGAGAATGCGTATTATTCCGTGATCAGCCCTGAGGGTTGTGCAGCTATCCTCTGGAAGCATCGTAAGCATGCTCCAGAGGCCGCAGAGGCAATGAAGTTGACGGCCAAGGACCTGAGCGGGATGAGTCTGGTTGATGAGGTGGTAGTCGAGCCTGCGGGAGGGGCGCATAACGATGTCCGCTCAGCAGCACTCAGCCTCAAGGACGCCCTGATCAGGCATGTCGATGAGCTAGAAAGCCTTTCTGTCGAGGAAATGCTCGAGGCGCGTTACCAGAAGTTCCGGCAGGCGGGCGAGTGGACGGAGTAGTGAAAAGGGTGAAGGTCTACTGTGCCGAATAGCAGGAAGGCTGATCCCTAGTTAAGCTGCTTTTCAGTATAGGGCACTCCACCCTGTTTCTTGGTCTTTTCGCGGGATTCCTGAATGAAGGATTGGTCTACTTTGCCTGACCGATTGCTCCAAGCATGTCTGATGAAGGTGAGGATGTCAGCAATATCCTTATCCGAAACAGTTGGATTCATGGAGAGTCCGGGCATCGCTGCAGGTGGGGTATAGCGCTTTCCGGAAACCGTGATTGGTCCCTGAAGACCGTGCAGCAGGACCTTGGCGAGCCTGCTGGTGTCACCATTGACCCAGTCGGATTCGTCAAGAGGAGGACCCAGGTTGGGAAGCCCGGCCCCGTCTGCACCATGGCATCCGATGCAGGCGGCGCGGCCCATGTAGAGTTTTTCGCCACGCTGGAAGGAAGCAAGGTGTTCCCCCTTGATGCTGGGAGGCTCGATCTTCCGGGTATTTTTCTGAAGGGCTTCCTGGAGCCACTTATCGAGATTGCCGTCGCTGTAGCGCCCGTTGTTTACCCCGAGGAATACTGCTTCGCGGTCTTTCAGTCCTGTAAAGGCGGCTTCCCGAACAAGTGGTTTCGATCCGTTGAGCTTCAATTCCGAGACCAGGTTGCCGAGGGCGGCGGAGGTCCCCGTCTCCGCAAGAAGGCGGGCCTTGTAAATTGAAGACTCAGGGCCGCTCTTGAAAGAGGCCAACGCGGGGAGAAGGGCATTCTTATCCCGCTGGCTGAGAGAGAGCCCGGCCATGAGGGCTGAGGATGCGAATTTCTCATCTCCAGACTTGAGAGCCACAGTGATATGTTCCGCCTTGAGGAGACCAAGTCCCTCCAGGCACCAGAGAGCATGGAGTCGGCCGAGTTTTTCCGGGCTCCGCAGGACTTTATCAAGTGGCTCCGCAGTGGTTTCATTGCCGCGTTCCACGATAAGGCGCTGTGCCGTGTCTCTCCACCAACCATTGGGGTGGCTGAGATGTGGCGTCAATTCGGTAGCAGAGAGCTTTTCCAGTCTGGGGGCGGGACCCCGGGCCTGATCCTTGTGACGAATACGGTAG
This sequence comes from Roseibacillus sp., assembly GCA_002709395.1. Classification (GTDB taxonomy): domain Bacteria; phylum Verrucomicrobiota; class Verrucomicrobiia; order Verrucomicrobiales; family Akkermansiaceae; genus Roseibacillus_B. Next base: position 25,357 of record PAQU01000051.1, read on the forward strand.
ATGCGGCCGTGACCCTTGCCAGGTTTGTCGAGTCCGCGACTGAGGATCTGCTTGCGCAGGTAGGAGGTGACGTAGGTCCGGTGCTGGATAATACCATGATACATATCGAGCACGTAGAGGGAATTGTCAGGAGCCGTATAGGCGTTCACCGGACGAAACCGCTCGTCAGTAGAAGCCAGAAACTCCTTTTCGCCGAAAGTGTGTTCGCCAATTAATTTGCCATCTCCATCCTGATAGCTGATCGCCTTGACGAGGTGACCGGTGGCCTCGGTAATGAAAGCAGTGCCATAGAGTGCCTTTCCAAGGCCGTAGCTGCGGAATATCGTCAGCCCTGAAGCTCCGGTTGCATTGATAAGCTTGTAGTTTTCCGGAGAGACGGTGTTTCGCTGGTATCCCCGGTTCACTCCGGGCGTGACGCGGATCGGCCAGACCCTGTTGCTGCTGATACGCGCTGAAATTCCAGCCTTCATCTTGGAATTTGTATTTCCGTAGACGGCGTTGGGGAACGTGAAATCTCCTACGAGAAGGGTGCTGTTGCTGTTGTGGAAGAGGCGACCGTAATCGTCACGGTCGATACCCCACTGACCGCGGAAGGGGGTCCGCTCCATCACCCACTTTCCATTAACGTTCTTATAGCGGCGATCAGATTTTGCGTTGTAAATCCAATTATCGAGTCCCAGCACAAGACTGTTCGCCTTGTGTTCCACGTTGCCACCCCGGGCATAGTCCTTGTCCACGACTACTCGCTTTCCAACCGGCTTGTTTCCATCACGTCCCTGAAAGAAGAGGCTTTCCTGATTTGCCCACAGGATGCCGTCATCAAGCAGATATATGCTACGGGGGAGGAGTAGCTTTTCGAGGAAGACCGTTCGCTTGTCGATTTTTCCATCGTCATCGCTGTCGGTCAGAACCACAATCCGCCCCTGAGGGATGTCTTCGCCGGTTCCATCGACATCGGGCATGTAGCCGACCAGTTCACAGATCCACATTTGCCCATCCCCATCAAATTTGAGCATGCAGGGCATGTCTACGAATGGCTCTGAGGCTACCTCCTCGATGACGAAGCCGGGAGCGAGTTGAAATGATTTGAGAGCCTGCTCGACGTTGAGGAATGGAGCGGGGGGAATAACGTCCTCAGGGACAAAGCTGGTCATGTTGTGGCCCTTTCGGTCCCCCTGCTGAGCTCCGAGGGGGCTGATGAGCGCAAGAGCGAGGGCGGCAAGTTGCAGGCGTCTGAGGTAACACATGGGCTTCAGGATTACATTAATGGGAGCATCTTTCTATCGCAAATCCAGTGGCTTTTTAAATCTCAGGGTCTTTTTTGTCCGGGGTTTTACTTGAAAGAAGGTTGAGAAGTTATTGAGAAGGAGCGAGCGAAGGGGTTGTTCCTCATGGTCGAGAATTTCGGCCATTCCCCGGATAACCTGAGGGAGGTTGGCAGGATGGTTGAGGGGGGTATCTCCTGGCCCTTCAAGCTGATGTTCCCGGTATTCTTCGGGGGGGCACATGTCCGGGGCATCTGTTTCGGCAAGCAGGCGATCCGGAGGTATGCGTTGGAAGATTTCCCTGGCTCTGGGTCTGTTATTTATCAGGAAAGGACCGGAAAATGAAAAATAGGCTCCGAGCGGCACCAGCTCGGTAACGAGCTCCGGAGAACCCCCATAGGAGTGGAGGAGAAAACCTCGCTTGGGAATATCGTTGGTCCTGAGGATCTCCAGTAAGGCTCCCCAGGCCCGCACGCAGTGAATTGAAAGCGGCAGGTCCTGCTTCGAGGCGAGAGCAAGATGAATGGTGAAGATCTCCTTCTGGGCTTCAAAATCGGATCCTCTGGCGCTGCGATCGAGGCCGCACTCACCAATGAAGACTGGGTAAGTCTCCCCGGCCAGAAACTGCTTTAAATTTTCAACCCAGTCCCTGCTGCGGGTTGCGATGTGCCAGGGGTGCAAGCCGAGGGACGGGAGAATGAGATCCGGGTAACGATGTGCCAGTTTGATGACCCGGGGCCAGTCTTCCTGGCAGGTGCCGTTGACCACGCACTTTGTTATGCCCGCCGCATGCATGGCGGGCATGAGGTCAGGTAAATAGAGTTCCAGCCGTTTATCCTGAAGGTGGTTGTGTGCGTCACAAAATGTGGTCATGAAGCAGGGCTTTCTCCGAATTCTTCCAATTGAGAAGCGACCTCGAGGTAGCTTTTCGGAGAGCAGTCTGGCAGGGAGAGTTGTTTAACCGGGGCCTGATAATTTGACTCGGAAGAGCCCGGGCGACGATAGCAGAGATCGTAGTGGTTCTCGAGGACAGAGGTCACAAACTCAGGCCAGGCGCCTTTCGTGATGAGAGCCTGCCATTCCTGAACTCTGGCTCTGCCGCGTAGCTTGGAGAGGGGATCAAGGAGGCCGGAGAGTGTTTCCGGATTTTCCAGAAAGTGCCTGTAATCATCAAGGAGGAGCCTGACCCTCTCGGAGATGGGCATGGTAATCTCAATTACCTGTGAGCAGGAAAATTTCTGCCAGAGAGCAGGGGGAAGATAGACGTTGCCTATACGGCTGGACTCGGCTTCTGCGAAGACTGGCCGAGCCAAGTCCAGCCTGCTCAAGGCTTGATGGAGGCGATTCTCAAACTGTCTCTGGGTAGGCTGAGTTCCGGTTGATCCCAGAAGGGATCCACGATGATTGGCCATCGCTTCAAGGTCGATGACCTGAAGTCCTTTTGTCTGCAATGTTTCGAGGAGGCGTGTCTTGCCAACGCCGGTCAGGCCGCTGATGATACGAAACCGCAGCGTGGAATCAGATAGTTGCCTTCCGAGTTCACCCATTACGTATCGTCGATAGGCCTTGTAGCCGCCTTCAAGGGTTCTTGCGCGCCATCCGATCGAGCGCAGGACGGTGGCCAGGGCAGCAGATCGTTGCCCGCCCCTCCAGCAGTAGACCAAGGGATTCCAGCCGGGTTGGTGTTCGCTCAGAGGCCCTGCGAGGTGCGTGGAAATTGACTCGCTCACATAGCGTGCTCCGAGTTTGCGGGCCCTGAACGGGCTTTGACGGTAGAGAGTTCCAACCTCCACGCGCTGTTCATTGGTGAGAACGGGGAGATTCCGCGCGCCAGGCAGATGGTCCTCTTCGAACTCGAGGGGAGTGCGGACATCGATAATATCGTCAAATGCATGAAAATCGACCGGTAGTGAGACAGACTCTAACTGGCTGAGTGACATGATCCGTAGGTCGGTGAGGGGGCAGGCAGGGGCGGGTACCGACGTTGGCAGAAAAACAGAGGTGATACCACCCTTTGCCAATGAGAGATTATTACCTTTTGGGGAAGTCCCCGGTAATAAGAGAGAGATGCTGGAGCCCGGTACGGCTGAGGGAAGCCCGGCGTCCGGTGCCCGTAAGGCGGGAGAGGGTGAAATACTCGTGGCGCGACTGGGCAGTGCGCACGTAGGTGACCAGAGGCTTGGACACCTCTCGATGGCTGGGAGCGATTGCGAGAGGGAATCCCGCCGCCGTGAATGATATTTCCCAGGAAGGGCTGGGCCGGTGGTGAGCTCCACGCCTGATCCATGGATACCGGTCGGCTAGTTCCAGTTTTCCCCGGCGCGGACAGGTGACCTTGTAGTAGGCCGGGGTGCCACTCAGGAAGTCCGGGATGGTGATGCCGGGGTCCCGATGGTGGCTGAGCAGGAGGTTGGCGATATCGAGACCGGAGAGGTTCATGCCATTGTGCAGTCCGTGTTTGTTCTCGGAACCAAATTTCATCTTGTGCCAGGCGTCAAACTGGAGTGAGAGGAGAATATTCAATTCAAGATGAACATGGGCCCGCTCCCTGTTGATGCCAGCGCCTGTATATCCCATTCGTCCGAGGGCATGCCCGGCATTCACGCTCTGCCCTTCGGCGACGGACGTGCTGGCAAGGTGTGCATAGAGACTCAGGAAAGGTCCGTCTCCCCAGTCGTGCTCAACGACTACGTATTTCCCGTAATTGCTTCCTCCGGAACTCTTCTGAACGTAGACAACGCGTCCCTTGGCTATGGCCTTGACGTCATCCAAGGGGTTTCCTGATGGATCTCGCTTGCTGGGGCGGATGTCGATTCCCTCGTGGAAGCGGGTGGAGACAACTCCCCCCTCTGTTCGGCGGAGATTGCGCACAAATCCATAACTTCCACCCTGCCAGGGCTTGCTCGTCTCGCCTTCAAAGGTGCGGTAGACATACATGTAGAATTTTTCGGGATTGTCCTCGAACAGGGCCCGGTTATCGGTGGGCAACTGGAGGTTGAGGCCCTGCCCGGGGCAGAGGGAGGAAATTGCGAGGGCGAGGAAGAGGCCGAGGCGAAGAGAGGAGCGGGTCACTACTTCTTTTTGATTCTTTTTTTCCAAGCCTTGTGGTCTTCACCGATACGAGGGACGTGCTGGTCGGCGAGTTTAACTTCGGCAAGGGAAAGCCATTTCCAGATGACGATCACTCCATCATTGACGGGTTTGTCGATTACGACGGCATCACGGACCTGCCCGTTGACTATGGCCAGAAGAAGCTTGCCCTGGTGCGCCGTGCTCAGGGTGAGGAGCCTGCTGGAGGCTGTTCTGCTGAGTTGAAAAACCATGCCATAGGAGCTTTCATCATCCGCGGGGAAAGGGCGGAAGGCGGTTATGTCCCTTGTGCTGATTGCGGGGCTCTTCTGGAAGAGGACTTCCTTTCCTGCCGTCAACTGCTTGAAGACCTGCCGGTCGCCGGGTTCAGCCTGCAGGTGGAAACTGACTGCAAGATCAGGTGCTTTTTTGCCAGCTGCTCCAAGAGCCCCAGGCAGGATTACCGCCGCAATGAGGATGGCAAGGGCTGAAGAGCGGGGCATATGGATACAAAGC
>PAQU01000052.1 GCA_002709395.1 Roseibacillus sp.
TTCCCACTCCTGCCGTGTAGGATCCTGCCACATAATACCAGTTGCCCACGGTGAAACCTTCCAGCACCGTATTGGTGTTGGCATCACTGTGCGAATTACCCATCGTGCTCTCAATCTTAGTGCCGGAGCTCGGAAGCGGTCCGCCCTGGGTCAGGAAGTATCCCCGATCGTTCCCCACCCGGGTTGAGAGGATGTAACCAAGATTGAACTGACCTCCCGTAATCTCCGCCTCCGCAGGCGAAAAAATAACCTCGAAGGACACCGACCGGCCGAAGACTACGGAATCGGCCCGCAGGTAGGCTCCTTCGGCATTGTCACTCCCCGGCCCCCTGTGCGTTCTTACCGCCTCTGAAGATGCGTCGAAACCAGCCACCCCAAGCTGCAACTGGTCCATGGTCCCACTTCCGAACAACCGGGGCGCAAGGTGAGCCGACCCCTTCCTGTCCCTGGTTCGTTCCTCATCATTCTGTCCGTCAAAACTGTAGTGATGAAGCAGATTCGGCTGGGAAGCCGCCGCTTCCTGCCAGTCGGACACCGCAGCATGCGACAATACAGAAAGCCCGGTGAACACACCTCCCTTCAGACAGAGACGCCAGCAATTCTTCATGGTTCCCCATTCGCTCAAGCAAACGCTGCCCCAGCAATCGAAAAACAGTCCTCTCACCTGTTTAAAGGACAACTCAGGATCTCTTATTCCCTGCTCAGCCAGGACCGCTTGAGCTCCACGAACGTGATCTTCTCACAGTAATCCCGCGTTCCATTCTCGAAAAGGCACAGGATGTTGCCGTTTTTGGCGATAGCGAGATCCGAGTAGCCCGCCAACCCTTCGTTAAGGACCCGGCTCTCCGGCCAGCTCCTGCCGTCATCCTGACTGACGCGAAGAGTCAGGTTCTTGCGACTCCAGATCGAAAACCCACCATTGTGATTCACCGCCGGATTGAGAAAGAGAATCTCCTTCTCGTTCAACCGGATCATGCTCGCCTGACAGGCTGGACAGGGAAGGTTCTTGTCCACCACGGGCTTCGACCAGGTCATACCATGGTCCTTGCTCACCGAGGTAAGCCGGTAACCAAAGGAATATTTTCCCGGTTCGGAGGTTCGCATGTTCATCAGAAGCGAGCCATCACTGCGTTCCACGATGGTGCACTCACCATGTCGAAACTCCGGCACCCACGGAATAACTCCGCCCGCCTTCCAGGTTTTGCCCTTGTCATCGGAGTAGATCACGCACGAACCCCCTCGCCCTTCTCCATTAACCTTGAATCCGGCATAGGAAGGAGCAATGAGGCGGCCTTTGCTGGTATGAATACCGTGGACCGGACCGGCCCCCACCCCCACCGGGGACTCTCCGAATCCCCTGAGAAAGTTGTCCTTCTGATACTCCGGTGCCTTCGGGTCATCCGAGACTTTTGTGAAAGGCTCCCAACTGCTGCCATCATCGGTGCTTCTGGTGGAAAAGAAACAGCCCGGTCCATTCCGGGTAAAGAGCAGGTGCACGGTCTTACCGTCCTTCTCCACGATCGGACAGGGATTCCCCACCCTGATCAGGGCATCCCCTCCCTCCTCGTGAATGAGGACCTGTTTCGACCAGGTGCGACCACCATCCTCACTTCGCTTCATAAGGAGATCGACGTCGCCGTGATCCCGTCGGTGTGTCTTACGCCCCTCAACAAAAACCAGGATAGTCCCCTTGGCGGTCACAACCATGGTGGGAATCCGGTAGGTATGATAACCATCTGTTTTTCTACTGAAGATATCCTTCCGCAGGACCACGTCTTCATCGGCTGAAACAGGCAGGAGGGCTGCAAACAGCAGCACCACTATCGGGCAGGCGTTTCTTGTTCCAATCACGGATCAATCTCTAGCCCAGGGACTGGACGCAATCAACTCGCGACTCTTTGGTTGGCCCTGGCGGAAGCGGCAGGACCCTCACGCCAGAATCTCATCAATTACCTTCCCCCCGAACTGGCTCAACTGCTTGTAACGACCAGCATGAAAATAGGTCAACTTGTTGTCATTCAGGCCAAGAAGATGCAACAGGGTCACGTGAAGATCGCGAATCGGATGCACACACTCCACAGCCTTGGAACCCAGTTCATCGGTCCCCCCCACCACTGACCCGCCTTTAACCCCGCCACCAGCAAGGAGCATGGACATGGCGTCTATGTTATGGCCACGCCCCAGCGAATAGACTCCACCTCTTCTGTTGTTATCCGGAGTTCGACCGAATTCCCCCGTCCATATGACCAGGGTCTCGTCCAGCATGCCGCGGGCCTTGAGGTCACGAATAAGGGCTGCCATGGGCTTGTCCACGCTCCGGATCCGGGCGGCATGCCCACGCTCAAGATAGTCATGACTGTCCCAGCCCCCACTGAAGATCTGAACAAAACGCACTCCGCGCTCAACAAGCCTCCTGGCCATCAGGCACTGCCGTCCGAAAGGGGCGGTTTCCTTTTCGTTGAGCCCGTACATCTCCCGCAGGGACTCAGACTCTCCCTCCAGGTCAACAACTTCCGGGACGGTCATCTGCATCCGGTATGCCAACTCATAACTCTCCATCCGAGCGGCGAGGTCACCATGCTCCGGATGTTCTCCGGCATGCTTCTGGTTCAGGAAGGCCAGCTCATCAAGACTTCGCCTCACGTGATTACGATCCTTGAAGGATGGCGAGGTGAGATCAAGAATAGGAGATCCCCCGGACCTGAGGCGGGTGGCCTGGTAATGCGCGGGCAGAAACCCATTACTCCAGTTCCCCGGCCCTCCCTGCGGCATGGCCAGTTCCGTCATGACGACATATCCCGGAAGGTTTTCATTAAGGCTTCCCAGTCCATGATTCACCCAGGCTCCAAGGGCTGGATCAGCCCCCAGTCGGCTACCTGTATTCATGTGAAAGAGAGCCTCGGGATGATTCAACGATTCGGCCTGGCACCCCCGGTAGTTGCACAGTTCGTCAGCAACCTCAGGATCCGCCAGATGCTTCCACTGATCGCACATCTCAATCCCTGACTGGCCGACCTTGCGAAAGCCGAAGGGGCTTCCAACGAAAAACTTGAAGCCCGTCTCCAGCCCCCCGGTCAACTTCGACTCCTTCTTGTGAAGCTCGGAAAGCTCAGGCTTGGGATCAAAGGTATCCATGTGCCCCGGGCCTCCTTCCATGAAAAGCATGATACAGGCCTTCGCCTTCGGCTCGTGCATTGCAGGCCTTGGCGCCAGCGGAGATACCCCGCCACCATCCCTCGCGAGAAGATCACTCATCGCGACCGCCCCGAGCGATGCGCCCAACCCATAGAGAAACTCCCGGCGGGTTGCCGGGGTAGATGATGGTCTTGAACAGATGGAATGCCGCGTCATTCTTCAGTAGACGTAGAGAAACTCATTGGTGTTGAACAGAAGAAGGGAGAGATCCGCAAGCGCACGTACAACAGGCGGAACGTCAGCAGGCTTCGGGTCAGCCACATAGTTCTCGAACACCGGCAGAATCTCTTCGTAACTGAACGGCTTACCCGAAAACTCTTCCACCAGGGACCGGGTAATCCGGTTTGGATAAGGTTGAGCCTCAACCTTCTGCCTGCGGTGGTAGTCCCTCATATCCCTTGCGTATACCTGCAACCTCTCCACCTCCGCGGCTTCCGCTGACCGACCAAGCACCAATCGGAAAGCCAGTTCGATCTGCTGCGCGAGACTCCGGGCTTCTCGCCTGAGCCGCAGAGCCAGTGCTATCGACCGGTCTATCATGACATCGCTGTTAAGCATGGTAAACGCCTGCGGTGTCACCGCCGCAGAATAACGTGCCTCGCAGGACTCATTCGGATTCGGTTGGTTGAAGAGATCCAGGAAAGGATCGGGCAACCCCCTCACACGGTAGGCATAGATTGTGCGGCGGTTTCTTTGATCAGGAGTCCGGGAAGGCTGCCATGCTGGAGCAATCGAGAATTGAATCATGCGAGGAGCCAGGGCTACCTCCCGATTGATCTCCGGCATCACCGGGAGCCCCCCTGCAGTCCGATTTAACTCACCGGTAGTTACCAGAAGGGTATCACGCAACTCCTCGGCGGTCAGTCGACGGGGAGGGAAAAAAGCAAGGAGCCTGTTTTCTGGGTCCCTTACCAGAAGATCCTTCATCTCCGGGTGACTTCCTGCCTGACGATAGACTCTTGAAGTCAGGATCAACCGATGCAACCGCTTGAAACTCCAACCCTTCTCGACAAATTCTGATGCCAGCCAGTCAAGCAATGCGGGGTGAGTCGGCCGGGCTCCCTTTGCCCCGAAATTATTGGGATTTCCGGCAAGCCCCCTGCCAAAGTGGTGCTGCCAGATACGGTTCACTACTGCCCTCGTCGCGAGCGGGTTTCGTGGATTGGCAATCCACTTCGCAAGAGCCAGACGTCGACTCCCAAGGCCCTCCTCTATTCGATAGGGATCATCGACCCCGCTCCCCTCGACCGGTATACCACATCCGCTCAGCACTCCCGGACTGACCGCCTCCCCCGGCGCCTCGAGAGAACCACCAGAATAGATCACGCTCTGAGGCCGCCAACTGCTGTCCACAACCCTCGCGATCCTCATTTTTCGTGCCCGGTTCCCTTTTTCGGGCAAATCCGGACCGTCATACACACTCTGGATCATCGGCTCATAGCGTTCCAGTCGCCGGGTCCAGATCCATTCATCCTGCTCTCTCACCTTCAATCGGCCCTGATCTACGTGGTCAAGACCGACATGCCGGGGGGGCTTCCTGTCATCCGGAAGACTCCTCCGCTTATGTTCCGGCAGGTATTCAAGCCCGCGCTGATCAAACCATTCCCTCGCAGCTGCCTCCTGTTTTTTCTTTATGCCTTCCTTCTTCTGGGTCGCAAAGGACAGGAGACGTTTCACCTGCAAGCGCCCTTCCTCAAACCCATCAATCTTCTCGGACGGAAGAAAAGGAACCTTCCGTTCTGCCATCTGTGTCCCGGCAAAAGCAGCATACAGGCGGTAGTAATCCCGGGTCGGAATCGGATCAAACTTGTGGTCATGGCATTTCGCACAACGCATGTTTGTCGCAAGAAAGGTCTGCCCTACCGAGTTCACCACGTCATCAAGGTAGATCTGGCGCGCTTCCGGCGCCTTGACCATTGCATTATCCCAAGGGCCCATACGAAGGAAACCGGTTGCCACAAGCCATTCGCTTTCTTCGGCTGTATACCCGCCATTCAGCCTGACCTGGTGCAATCTGCCTTCTTCTTCTCCGAGCCGCTTCCTGACCGAGAGATCTGCCAGCTGGTCTCCAGCCAACTGCTCGATCACAAAGCGGTTATAGGGCTTATCCGCATTAAAGGAGCGAATCACATAATCCCTGTATCGCCAGGCATTCGAGCGTTCGTAGTCATTGGAATATCCACCAGTATCCGCATAGCGAGCAACGTCCAGCCAATGCTGGGCCCACCGCTCTCCGTAGTGAGGACTTTGCAGCAAGCGCTCGATCAGGTCTTCCCATGTTTTATCAGGATCCTCTTTCCACCCCTTCTCGAATGCAGCAATCTCATCTGGCTCAGGAGGCAGTCCGAGAAGGTCATAGGTAACCCTGCGGATCAGAGTCAGGGGGTCGGCCAGGCTGGCAGCCCCAAAGCCCGCCTTCATCCGACGAGAATCCACAAAGAAATCGATTGGATGGACCTCTCCCGGCACATCAGGCCTGGTCACCGGACGTAGAGACCACAGGTCTTCCGGGGCATACCGCCGATAACTCCATTCCTCACTCTGGCCCCCACTGGTCATGCGGATCTCTCCTTCCTCGGTCACCGCAATGGCGCGCTCGGCCACAACATACTTACGACGCTCATCCTCACCAGGCCACGGGGCTCCTGCCGCGATCCAGGCCCGCACGGACTCAAGCTGGCTTGGATTCAATCGATCATTCTCCTTGGGAGGCATCTCGAGCTCCTTATCCTCCCAGGTCACCGCCCGATAGAGATCGCTAGCCTCCGGACGGCCCTCGACCAGCACCCGCTGCGAGCTCTCCCCCCCCCGCAACATACCATCACGGCTGACCAGGCTGAGGCCCCCTTCAATCTTACCGGGGTCCTCCCCATGACAGGCAAAACACTTCTCCTTCAAGAGCGGGAAAACCTTGAGAGCAAAGAGGCGCACCCCTTCCTCCTCACCCATCGAGGAAGACAGGAAACTGCTTGCTGCTACCCCGGTCAGGGCCAGAGCATGGCGTAATCGTCGGATTATGCTCACAGGTCGGGGGATTACCTCGATCCCACCTTACGGAAATTCGCTCGATGGGACCCCTTATTATTTGTCACAGAGCCCCCATTCTGCAAGCCCTGATCATGATCGCCTCGTGAATCTCTCCCCTTGGGCAGATGACCACTTTCCACGCCACTCCACGTGCCAGATCCCCGGGTATTCATTCATCACGATGACCCTGAATTCTGCAAGATAGCCGTCCCAGACTGGAGGTGCCATGGAAAGGATCCACCGGAACCAGGCCTGAATGGGACTGACGGAATCCCGATCCTGCGATCACCCCTCGTGAAGGGCGTGGCGCGCTAATGACGTGAAGATCACCGTATCCTGATCCGGAGGCAGGGCGTTCCTCGAATAGCAGAGACGAAATCTGCTCCTTTCTCCGGGTGCAGCTCATGCTTGAGCCATTCCGCAATCAAGCTAGGCTGGCATCCTCATGATCGCCCGACTCGTTGCTCTCTGCCCTGCCTTTTTCCTGCCGGGGCAGGTCCTGTCCAACCCCGAAGACCCCGCCCAGCACATCGCCATCATTCAGGCCGTGGGACCGAAAGGTGCGGGAAACCCGGAAGCTGCTGCCGCGTTCCAAGCACTCTCAGGGGCCAAGGCATCCTCAATCCTGCCCCTCCTTCGTGCCATCGAGGAGAGTAACCCGATTGCCCGCAATTGGCTGCGGTCGGCGGTAGAGGTCATCGTCGAGCGGGAACTTACTGACAAAAAGCCTCTTCCATTCGAAGAGTTGAAAAAATTCCTGGCCGACAGAACCCAGGCCCCGGAGGCCCGACGACTCGCATTCGACCTGATGCTGGCCATCGATCGCGAAACCTCGGAGAAGTTGATCCCCGGGTTTATTGACGACCCCAGCACCGAACTACGACGCGACGCGGTGGCCCTGCTGATGACCAGCAGTCGAAAGGCCGGCGAAGACGCCACAACTTATCGCAAGGCGCTCGATGCAGCCCGGGATGTCGACCAGATTCAGGAAATCGCCAAGGCCCTGACCGAACTGAAGGAGAAAGTCGATTTGTCACGACACTTCGGATTCCTGACCAACTGGCAGGTCATCGGACCCTTTCACAACAACGAACGCAAGGGCTTTGCAGAAGTGTTCCCTCCGGAAAAGGGGGTCGACCTGGAAGCTTCTTACGAGGGAAAGGAATCCGAAGTAACGTGGCAGGCCCTTTCCACGGACGACCCCTACGGGAAAGTGGACTTCAACAAACCCTACGGAAAACTCAAGGAAGTCACCGGATACGCCTACCACGAGTTTGATGCCGGGGAGGCTCGCCCTGCAGAGTTACGACTCGGCTGCAAGAACGCCTGGAAGATCTGGCTGAATGGAAAACTGGTCTTCGAACGTGATGAATACCATCGGGGACAACGTATCGATCAATACATAATGCCCGTGGAACTCAGGAAGGGGAGCAACACGATCCTGCTCAAACTCTGCCAGAACGAGCAGAAACAGGACTGGACCGTTCAGTGGGAGTTCCAATTGCGGGTCTGCGATGCCACCGGAACCGCAATTCTTGCCACCAACCGCCCGGAAAGCGAAACGAAGTAAGCCGCGACGCCCCTATCTCAATCTAATCCCCTCAAAGCCAATGAATCGACTCCTTTCAATCTCCCTCCTCGGAGCAACGCTTCTCTTCTTTTGCGGTTCAACCCGGGCAGAATGGCACCGTTTCCGCGGACCAGACGGCAACGGATACATTTCCGGCAGCAAGGAACTCCCCCCCGAACTGGGAGAGAACACCCTCGCATGGAAAGCACCCCTTCCCGGACGAGGACTGGGCAGCCCTATCGTGATAGGCGACAGGGTTATCGTCTCTGCGGCCAGCGGACCGCATCAGGACAAGCTCCAGATCCTGTGTTTTTCAAACCAGGATGGCTCAGAACTCTGGCGTCGCAGCTTCTGGGCCACAGGCCGTACAATGTGTCACAAGAAAACCTGTGTGGCCGCCCCGACCCCGACCACGGACGGCAAGCACATTTATGCCCTGTGGTCGTCCAACGACCTGATTTCGGTCGATCTGGAGGGAAACCTCAGATGGATGCGTGGACTCACCCTCGACTATCCTAACGCCTCCAACAGCCTGGGAATGTCTTCGTCCCCTCTCATCGCCGGGAACACCTTGGTCGCCCAGATCGAGAACGACTCGGAGTCATTTGCCGCTGGCTTCGACCTGGATAGCGGAGCCAACAAGTGGAAGATCGCTCGCCCCAAGATGGCCAACTGGACTTCCCCGGTTACAATGAAGTTCGGGGGACAGACCATTGTCGCCCTCCAGTCTGGAAAGGGAGTAATGGGCGTAGCCCCTTCCACCGGATCCGAACTCTGGAACTTTTCAAAGGGAGCCTCCACCATTCCCTCGGGGGCTGCCGCCGGAGACACCCTTATCGTTCCCTCCCGCGGGTTGACCGCCTTCAGGCCGAACGCAAAGGGCGGCGAACCAGTCTCTCTCTGGAACCAGAAAACCCAGAAGCCGGCAACCGCTAGCCCCCTTGTCACAGGAGATCGTTTCTACTTCGTAAACAGCGCCGGGGTCTTGACCGCGGCGGACCGGAAAACCGGCGACCGTCTCTGGCGCATCAGATTAAAGGGTCCGTTCTCAGGCTCTCCCGTCGCGTGCCAGAATGGCCACCTCTATCTCTTCAACGAGGAAGGACTTGGGCAGGTGGTCAGACTCTCGGGAGACGAGGGTGAGGTCGTCAGCGAATTCGAACTCAGGGAAACGATTCTGGCAACCCCCAGTATTGCGCAGGACTCCCTCTATATCCGCAGCGACCAGACCCTCTGGAAATTCGCGAAGAAAGGCAACTAGGACCTCAGCCACCCCGCAACGGCAATAACAGGGTGTACCCTCAGGGCATCACGAATTGATTGCTGGCCGTGAAAATACGGCTGGCTCCACCTCCCCCACGGAAAGTCACCTCCATGGGATAACTTTGCCCGGAGACCAGGCCCGAGGAGGAAATATTGAACTCGGCGACTACGGATGCCGGGTCAGGAATTCCATTTTCATTCACCCGGGCTGCAGAGGTGGTCACTCCGTTCACGGTAATATCACCATTATCCCAGGTTGCAGCCTCACCTCCAATAGTCACCCCGGTGGGACGAACGATATTTCCATTCGTATTATTCACAAGGGCAGGAAGATTGACCTCACGCCCATTAGTACTGATCCCGGTTGAGGGCAGATCAATATAGACAGTCACCGTGGAAACCACAGGAGGATCAAGATCCCGGTCCATGGCCACGAGGGCGCTGTAGGCGGACTCGTGAGAATCACCTGGATTGGGGGGAGTCGTGAGGGCCGCGACCTCTACCCCGTTGTCCCCGATCAGATACATCTGGTATCTCGGAACATCATCAGGGTCGGTTACATCCTGGAAGGAGATCAGCTTGTAATCTGGCCAGTCATCCATGATGAGAGCTCGCCCGTCCCTCGCATTGATCCCCCACTTCTCCGCAATGATGCAGCGATCTGCAGTATCAACTCCCCTGAAGATGGGCACCAGCGAAGTAGAATGAAGCTCGAGTCCCGCAGTGGCATCACCCGTATCAACTCCTGTAAGATCCAGGATCGTAGTAAACAGATCCGCAACCTGCACCAGTTTGTCGGATACCCCGGTTTGAATGACATCGGGGCCGGCGGCAAAGAAAGGCACATGAATCCCCCCCTCATTGAGAGACCCCTTGGCCGCGGCAAGACCACCCGCAGGGGCCTGGTCAACCTGGTTCGGAGTCCCGTTATCTCCGAGGACAATGACATTGGTTCTACCTTGATTAACGGAAGCAAGAAGGCGTCCAATCTCCGTATCGAGAGCCTCCAGCATCCGGATATATGAATCCTTGCTGGAAACGCCCGAGGTTGAATAGCCACCCTCCGGAGCAAGGGCGGCCGGAGGATCGTGAAACGGGTCGTGGGGAGCGTTGAACCCCATCCATATCACCCAGGGATCATTTTCCTGCTCCTCTATGAAGGCCACCGCCTCATCAACCTGTACTGAGGTAGCGTATGGACTACTGTAGGACCCGGCCGCCACTAGGCTGGCAATCGAGGTTCCGGGGTCGACGATAACCCCGTTCTCTATCTTCACCCGATTCCACACATTGTAATCCTGGACCCCTCCTTGCAGGGTGCCCGAGAAATTAGGCCACCCTCCGGTTACCAGAGGACCGCTGTTCCCGGAAGCCAGGTGCCATTTTCCAAAAGAAGCCAACCCATATTGCGGAGCCCTCTCTGAAATGACTTCAGGAAAGGTCGTCTCACTCGCCGGGAGCACGTTGTCGGGATTTGGGTTGCCTACCCCGTGCTGGTAGGTTTGCCGACCTGTCAGGAGAGTGGCGCGGGTAGGAGAGCAGATCGGCTGGGAATAACCCCGGGTAAAAAGCAGCCCGCGGTCCGGATTACCCCCAACCGTCCCCGAGGAAAAAAGCAACTGTCGGAGATTCGGCATATTGGCGAGCTGAACCCCCGGAGCCGGAGCATTATAGAGTTCAGATGCATCTATTCCCCAGTCATCGAGAATTAGAAGGAGGACGTTGTTCGCACCAGGAACACTGTAAGCGTTGGTGGAGAGAAAGGACCCATTAAGTCGAGCCACGTATTCGCCTCCGGCGAGACTGGAATCATCAAAGCGGGCTTCGACCAATCCGGAATCAGGATCATAACCGATCACTTCTGCCACCACCTCCCCGACAACAAACGTCTCAATAAGCCCCGGAAGACTCGGGGATGCGGGGAACTGGAAGACATGGGTGACAAGGGGAGTGA
The DNA here is from genome assembly GCA_002709395.1 of Roseibacillus sp. Classification (GTDB taxonomy): domain Bacteria; phylum Verrucomicrobiota; class Verrucomicrobiia; order Verrucomicrobiales; family Akkermansiaceae; genus Roseibacillus_B. The sequence goes on from PAQU01000052.1 coordinate 11,010, forward strand.
ACTCAAAACCACCCAGGCCCCTTTCATCAAAGGGGGCCAGGCTTTCAATTCTACTTCGGAAAAATTTTCTGGCCGTAACTGCAGGATCTTTGGGAGCAACCGTAGAGTATGAAAGATTCTCCCGGTCTGGCATCAACCCTGTTGCCTCGGAAACCCACGCCCCAACCTCGAGGGAAGGAGTGGAATCAATCGTGTAACGCCCCCCTTCCGCTACCGACCAGACAAGGGAGACCTCTGCTGGTCCCGTAGTCTTGACTGACTTCGCAACCGGACTCTTTCTTGGCCCCCCCTCAAAATGGATGAGCACGTTATCCGGCACGGTGGCAGGAGAGCTTCCTACGGGAGAACCAAAATAATAACGGGCTATGTTATAGGGATATACCGGGCTTCCATCGGATTCGATATTGGTAAAGTAGGCCCATGTTCCACTCGGATAGTCCGGCGTGACACAGTAACGAACATTATACTCATTGAGGTCAAAGTGAGCATTGGGATCGAACTCTCCGATCCCCTCATAAAGCTCCAGCCCAAGATCCCCCTTGTAAGCATAATCCTCGAGATAATGCCCGAGCGGAAAGCCCCCGGATACCGGAGGCCCATAGCGGGCCACGTCCAGCGCTCTCGCCTGACCGGAATTACGAGACACCCAGGACGGCAGGGAAGTTCGCCCGGTAGGAACACCTTGCGGGGTATTCCCCCTCAGGACCTCCAGATTATCGGAGCCATTAGTCCCGTCTCTTCTCTGATAACCTGAAATCATACGGCGGATTTCCGAGTCCGCATCCATGGAACTGGAATAGCCATAGGGGCCATAGAGGGGCAGGCCATCCCTCAACCAGCCAATAATCGGGGAATGACCTCCTCCCGGATTCTCCGTATATGTATTGGTCAACGGGTCGTAATCGACTGAGTCCCCAAGAAAGTGCCTGATGGCCGGTGCATTGGCATGATAGTGGTGATTTGATCCTGCCTGGTGAGCAAGGGCCTTATCAAAGGTTACCCCCTCGTTGATGTATGCGTCCCGGTTCCAGATTCCGTCCCCGTTAACCTGGGCCGGGGCACGAGGACCATCATCCACTCCCTCGGAAGTATCATAGGAGAAGGCATCACGTGAATCAAAGAGGGCCACTCCATCCACCATGTATCCAATCACCCCGAGTCCGGTCGCCGTTTTTGAGTCCGGAATAACCGGAACTCTCGGAAAGCGATAGATCTCGGCCCTGTTTGCCGGATAGTTCGGAAACAGGTTTCCGTTGGCTCCATACCATGGGCCCATGACATGGAATCCGAGGTTCGAGGTGCGAATGTAGACGTCTCTCGCGGTTGAGGAAATTTCGGTGACCCCGGCATACACCGGGAGGGACTGAGTCCCCTGACCCCTCGACCAGGTGGTGACCGCGGCCTGGGATAACATCGCTGAGTTATCAGGATAGATCCGGGCGTAACGTCCGGAGAACTCCGTAAACCACGAGTTCAGAAGAGGTTCCGCAAAGGTGGGCAGGATCAGCACCAGCAAAGAAGCGGGAAGCAGAAGGTTCTTCATTTCCGGGATTATTGGCAGGAGGCCCGTAGCAACCTCCTCTCTCGTTCAGATCTAACCCTCGAAAACCCCCAAGGTTACCCGGAACTTGGAAGAACTTCCCGCCACCACATGCGGAAGATGCCCGTCAACATCTCCCCTCAACCCTGCTTGGGCACTACCACCTGGGACGGTTCAACGGTGGCGGTGAAATATCCCAGCGGTTCTTCGTTCAAGTCAGTGATAAGCCATGTCGCCTTTGAAAAACTTCCCCGGGTGAGGGTAGCGCCCCCCGCGATCTCGGCGTAATACTTCAGGCCACCACCATATTCCACCCAGTAAAGCTTCACGGTTTCCTCCCTCGTATTCTTGATACTGATGCTACTCAGAGTCCCTCCTCCCTTGGAACGCGGAGGAGTCTTCGTCCCGGCAGGAACCCAGTCCAGATCGATGCGCACCACCTCCTTCTCCTCTTTCTTTGTTTGCTCTTTCCGGGCGGCCGCATCAGCCGCGACCTTGTCGAGATTCACCCCCCGGACGATCTTGAGATCAGGAAGAGAACGGGCAAGACTGTTACATCCTTCATCAGTCACTCCTGTCTGCCATACATAAAGCCTCTGCAACTTCGGCATGGACCCCAGATGGGCCAGTCCCGCGTCAGTGATGTCGTTACCGTAGAGATTCAAATACTCAAGGCCTGTCAATCCCACGAGGTGGGCCATGCCCCCATCACTAATTCCCGTTCGTTCCAGGTGCAGACGCTCAAGATTACTCAACCCCGCGAGATGTTTGAGCCCTTCGTCGGTAGTTCGGGTTCCCCGGAGGTTCAGTAGAAGGACCGAATCACCGAGCAGAGCCACCTGCTCAAGGGTCTCATCTCCCATCGCCCTTCCCTTTCGCTGGAACTCAATTTCCCAGCCCCCTCCCACCGACCGGACAATACCACCAGCCTCGCGAATCGCCTCCAATGCCCCGTCATTAGCGTGTAAAAGCACAGCGCTCAATAGAAACACTGCAAGAGAACGTAAAAATGCGGGTATTGGGGCAGTCCGAGACATCACAGTCATCTTTCAGGTGCTACTCTACAGGATCCAGGATCACTCGAATATACTGCGAAGAGATGATCGCCTCATCAACTCACTTCCTGATAGTTTTTTGAGTATATTCTACTAGGATCAGGCCGTGAATCATCATTTGCACTACAGTCGGAGACAGATCTTGCAATCGAGCGTGGGTCTTGCCGGACTCACCCTGCCCAGCTGGATGCAGATGCAGGCCGCCACCGAACAGGCAGTCGCGGCCGCTCCGAGTGCGAAATCATGCATCGTCCTTTTCCTCTGGGGCGGACTCGCCCAGCAGGAATCCTTCGATCCAAAACCGGATGCCCAGTCCGAATATAAGAGCCGCTTCGGAGAGATTCCCACGGCCACACCCGGGGTTCACTTCTGCGAATACCTTCCCCTCCTCGCCAAGCATAGTGAGAAGATGGCCATCGTGCGGTCCGTTCACCATACTCAGGGAGCGCACAGCAGCGGCCTCTACAAGAGCATGACAGGCCGCGATCCGATTGGCGGGACAAGGGCACGCAACCGGGCCAACTGGCCCTCCATGACCTCGTTTCTTGGAAGGTTTCAGGAACGCACCGCTGGGGTTCCCAATGCCATCCGCATGCCTCATACCATGTATGACAACGGCGCCCTGATGGCAGGAGACGATGGCGGCTGGCTTGGATCGGACTATGATCCCGTCATGCTGCGTATCCCTGATGGAACTCCTTACCAGGGAACAATCCGACACACCGAACCAGCTCTGGACCTCACCCTTGGAGTCAAGTCGGACCGCTTCAAGAAGCGTCTCCTCATGCTTGATCAGATCGAACGCCGGCTTACTGCCAATGGAGCTGCCGAGTATCATGAACTCGACCACTTCCGTCAGATGGCCGCGGACATGCTGGTCAGTTCACCGGTCAAGGAGGCCTATGACCTGAGCCAGGAAGATCCCAGGCTCCGCGCCATGTATGGCGACCATATGGGTGGCCAGGGAATGTTGCTGGCCCGGAGGCTTACAGAGGTGGGAGTTCCGGTCGTGCAGGTCGTCTGTGCGGCTGAGGACCTGCAGGGGGGATACTCTGACACCTTCGACACTCATCACAATCACTTCCCCAAGATGAAGGACCGTCTGCTCCCTGTCTTCGACCAGGCCGCCTCCGCCCTTCTCACCGACCTCGATCAGCGCGGCCAGCTGGACGAGACCCTGGTGGTCTTCCTCACCGAATTCGGGCGCACTCCGAAAATCAATGGCAAGGGAGGGCGGGATCATCATCCCGCGGTCTATTCCGTGGCCTTTGCAGGTGGAGGCATCCAGGGAGGCCAGATTTACGGAAGCAGTGACAAGAACGCAGCCCTTCCGACCAGCAAAGCCTGTACTCCAGCCGATCTTCACGCCACGGTCTACAAGGCCATGGGTATCGACCACCGGGCGGAACTCCATGACCGGGAGGGGCGCCCCTTCATCATCTGCGAGGGCAACCCATTGCCTCTCTTCTGATCAGCCCTCGATTCATGTCTCCCGGCCCTCGCCTGTTTTCCGTCCTCGGCCTTGTCCTTACGGCGATATCCTCCGCCTTCGGGGAACTGACTTGGAGCAGCGATACTCCCATCACCCTCTCCGGACCCCATTCCGGCCACCAGCTCGTCCTGCTCGGAACGGCCCGGGATCTGACTCGGGACGCCACCTTCACCAGCGCTCCGGAGGGCATCGTCACGATTGACTCCTCCGGTTACGTTCGGCCCCTACGCAACGGAACCACGACCGTCACAGCCACCTGGGAGAATGGCAGTGCTTCTCCTCGGACGATCACCGTCGAACGCCATGGCGACACCATCCCGGTCAGCTTCGTCAATGAGATCGTTCCCCTCTTTACCCGTCATGGGTGCAATGGGGGCAGTTGCCACGGCAAGGTCGGAGGACAAAACGGCTTCCGTCTCTCCCTCATGGGATTTGAACCTCACCGGGATCGCAACTACGTCAGGGAAGGACTCGGGCGCCGAATCTTCAGGGCCGCTCCCGGACACAGTCTGCTCGTGATGAAAGGGGCCGGGCTACTCCCTCACAAGGGCGGTACCCGCGTGGAAAAAGGAAGTGATGACTATCAACTCCTCATCCGATGGATCAGCGAGATGGGATCTTCCCCGGAAAGCGATACCGGGGATCCCGGGGTAGACCGGATCGCGGTCATGCCTGCGGACCGCCTCACTGCCGCGGGAGCTTCGCAACAACTGCGGGTCACCGCCTACTTCAAGGATGGCACCACCAGCGACGTGACCCGGGCCGCGGTTTACGAGTCCAACGACGAGAGCATGGCCAAAACCGACCTCAAGGGCCTCGTTCACCTCAAGGACAAGGCCGGCACTGCGTCCGTGATGGTTCGATTCAGGGAACACGTTGCCGTGTTCCGGGCCACCGTGCCCCTTGGCGCACCACTGGAGACAACTCCCTCACCACGCAATCTGGTTGACGAACACGTCTTTGCCAAACTGCAGACCCTCGGCCTTCCCCCTTCCGACCGCTGTGACGATGGAACCTTCCTGCGACGGGTAACGGTCGATATTGCCGGACGCCTTCCCTCCCTGCAGGAGGCCCGGTCCTTCATTGAGGACCAGTCTCCTGATAAACGCTCCCGGGTCATCGACACACTCCTTGAGAGCAGTGACTATGCCGACTACTTTGCGGGAAAGTGGGCTTCCATCCTGCGAAACCAGCGCCGGAACGACAAACATCGCCCTGAAACCTACGCTTTCCACGAGTGGATCCGCCAATCCCTCCAGGCTAACAAGCCCTACGATGAATTCGTCCGGGATATCCTGACCGCTACCGGAACCATCCGGGATAACCCGCCCGTGGCCTGGTTCCGAAACGTGGGAGGGGAGAAGGAGCGCATGCAGGACATGGGGCAGGTCTTCCTCGGCGTGCGCCTGCAATGCGCCCAGTGCCATCACCATCCCTACGAGAAATGGAGCCAGGACGACTACTACGGGCTGGCGGCGTTCTTTACTGCCCTCGAAAACAAGCAGGCCCGCCCGGGAGAGGGTGCTTTTCTGCATCGCTCCAAGGTGGCCCTTTCAAAAAACCCCAGCAGCGAAAAGGACCTGGGGCCAGCGCTTCCAGGACGGGGCCCACTGGAGCTTTCCCCGGGAGAGGATCCACGGGAAGCCCTCGCCAGCTGGGTTGTTGATCCGGAGAACCCCTACTTCGCCCGGATGATTTCCAACCGCTACTGGAAACACTTCTTCGGACGGGGCCTCGTCGACCCCGAGGATGACATGCGCACCACGAACCCGCCTACTCATCCCGCTCTTCTCTCCGCCCTTGAACAACATGTCATCAAGAGCGGGTTCGATCTCAAGGCACTCATCCGGCTTATCTGTAACAGCGATACCTACCAGCTCAGCAGCAGCCCCAATGAGCGCAATGGGCAGGATCAGCAGAACTATTCACGCTTTTACCCCCGACGGCTCCAGGCTGAGGTACTTGCCGATGCCATCAATCAACTCACCAACGGGTCCGATTCCTTCCGGGGGCAACCAGCGGGAGCACGGGCGGTCCAACTCCCCGACGACCAGTTCGCCCACGAATTTCACTTCCTTGCCATCTTCGGTCGTCCCAACATGGCCAGTGCCTGCGAATGTGAACGAACCTCCACCTTCAGTCTCGCGCAGGCGGTACAACTGGTGAACTCGAAGGAAACAAGCGCCAAGCTGGCCTCCCCGCTCTCCCGGGTATCTCTGCTTCTCCGCGAAAACGAACGCACTGACCAGAGCCGGATTGAGGAACTCTACCTCAGGGCCTACTCCCGACCTCCCACCTCCGAGGACCTGGTGATCGCCAGGCGCCACCTCGAGGAAGCCAGTGCCGACCCTGCCGCCAGACGAGCATCCTACGAAGATCTGGTCTGGGCACTCCTCAATAGCCGGGAGTTTATTTACAATCACTGACCGCGGTTGCTCCAGAACTTCCCCGGCAAGGCAATCAACGCAGAATGCTTCCCAAGAATACAAGGATTGCAGCAGTGAAACTTGCCGTTCTGGCTGCGGCCATCGGCAGCCTCCCTGCACAACTCCCTGTCCCCGTTCTTGAATCCATTTTTCCGGCCGGTGGCCAGGCCGGAACCTCGGTTGTAGTCACGGTTACCGGGGAGGAACTTGAGGGTGCCACCGGACTTGTGTTTTCCACCAGCGAGCAGGGATTCTCCATCACGGGAGAAGTTCTTCCTTCCACCGAATCCCCTGAACACCCGAACCGCTTTCGCCTCCATATTCCGGCAAACGCCAAGCCGGGTTGTTATGGCGTTCATGTGCAATGCACAAAGGGCCTGAGTTCGCCTCGTCACTTCATGGTCAGCACCACTCCCGAGCTTCTTGAATCGGGACTCAATCACACCCGGGAACAGGCCATGGAGATCTCCCCGGGAATTATCGTCAATGGACAGACTGATGAAAGCGCCAGTGACATCTACCGGCTGGAATTGAAGGCTGGGGAAGCCGTCCGGATCTCCTGCGAATCGGAAGCCCTCGCTTCCCGGGTCAGCGCCGGCCTTGTTCTCTACAATGCAATCGGGCAGGAAATGGACCGGGACCGTAATAATTCTGACCGTAATGCACAGATCGCCATTACCGCTCCGGAGGATGGCAGTTACTTCCTCCACGTCTCAGACTTCACCTATCGCGGAGGCCCTGGTTATAACTACCGCCTTGAAGTTGCTCGAGGCCCTCTGGTCTCCTTTCTTTTTCCTCCCGCTGCCCAACCAGGAAAGACAGGAACCTTTACTCTCTACGGCCGTAATCTCCCCGGCAGCGACCCTTCCAAGAAGGTGCGCGTAAACAATCGTCTTCTTGACACCCTTGAGGTCACGACCTCAATCGAAGGTCTCGAGGAATTCGTCGGCCATGGCCTCATCCGACCGTCCATGGTTCAGGCCAGATCCTACCGACTCCAGAGCGGAGAAGAGAATTCCAACGCCATCCCGGTGGGCATCGCATCGGCACCCGTGGTCCTCGAGACCGAGACCGGAACCAGTGGAGAACCACAGAGCATCCAACCCCCCTGCGAGATCCAGGGACGTTTCAACCGGACCCGGGACGTTGACCGCTACCGCTTTGAAGCCAGCAAGGATGATGAACTCTGGATAGAGTGCCTCGCCCAGCGCATCGGAACTCCCGTAGACCCCATCCTCACGATCGAGAGACTCAGCAGGGATGGAGAATCCGGAGAGACGATGACACAGGTGGCCTCTGCCGACGATCTCGGGGATACCGGAGAAAGAAGATTCCCCCTGCCATGCGGTGACGCCGCCATCTCCTTCAAGGTCCCTGAAGATGGCACCTATCAGGTCAGCATTCTCAATCTGGCCGGCCGGGGAGGCATGGACCAGGTCTACCGCCTGGCCATCCGTGAACCAGAGCCGGGCTTCGAACTTCTGGCCATCCCATGGCGTCAGGTCCATATTAAGAATGAAGTGGATATCCTCACCCCGGTCCTGCCCCCGGGAGGCATGACCCAGATCAGGGTCTTTGCAATTCGCCAGGGCGGATTCGAGGGAGAGATTGACCTCAGTATCGATGGTCTCCCCCCCGGGGTGAATTGCCCTCCGACCTCAATGGGCAGCGGCCGCGACACCACCCTGACTCTTACCGCCAATCCGACCGCCCAGCGCTGGGACGGCCTTATTGCCGTTCAGGGAAGCAGCGGACAACTGAAGCGGACTGCAAAGGTCGGCATGCTGCTTCACCGGGCGAGGGACTTCAGCAAGGAAAGCTACTCCACCGCCCTGGCCCGAAGCCTCTCGCTTTCCATTTCGGACTCCAAGCATCCTGTTTCAATAACCATTCCGGAGAAACAGGACTACGAAATCACACTGGGCGAGACTCTTGAGATCCCTGTTAAAGTCCTGCGTCAGGGAGCCAGCGGGGAGATCATCATTCGCTCGGAAGGGCTTCCTCACAAGCACCCGGAACTTAAAATTCCAGCCGGCTCCGACAGCGGATCCCTGGTTATTGCCTCCGGCAAGGAGGGCGAGTTTCCACGGGAGGCCGGCACCTGGACCTTCCGCCTCACAACCGAGGCCACTTTTCAGCACGAACCGGGGCCCGCCGCCGTCATTCATGCCAGGGCCGAACAAACCCGGCTCAAGACCGAGGAACGGAAACTTCTTGAGGACATCCAGAACTACAAGCCCTCAACCAAAGCGGAAAACCCCGGCGAAGCTGAACTCTCCGCTGTGGAGGCTGCTCGCCGATTGCCTGTTCTTCAATCCGCTATCCGGGCCACCGCGGAACGACTCAAGGTCATCGCAGAACGAAAGCGAGCCAGCAGCCGCAAGGTCAGGGCTTACTCCATTCCGCTGAACATCACGATAAAACCGCGGGACCCGGCAACTCCCTCCGGTTGACTGTCGGCAGGATTGTAACTACCTCGCACCTAGGCAAGCTTGCCCAGCATCCGGTCCAGCGAGTCACTGGTCTGATAGATCAAGGCCTCCGGATAATGGGCATAGGGGTGGAAATACTCAAAGGTGAGATACCCTTCATAATCCACAGCCGCCAGGGCATCCATCACCGCAGGCCAGTTGGTGGTCCCGTCCAGGAGAGGGCGAAAACACTCCAGCGAGTGATCCGTTCCATTCTTCGTGAATTCCTTAAGGTGAATATTCTGGATACGCTCTCCCATGATCGGAATCCAGTGCTCGGGGTGCTGGAAGAGCATGATGTTCCCGGTATCATAGTGGACGCGCACATGCTCACTGCCAAAGTGATCAACAAAACTGTTCATCTCCATCGGAGTCATCAGGAAGCCATTGAAGAAGATATTCTCCATGTTCAGACAGATTCCGAGTTTCTCGGCCTGGATCGCCAATTTCCCTACCGCCTCCTTGGCTCGGCGTTCGCAGACGTCGTTCGGCACCGGATCATGATCATCCCGCCACGGGATATGCACCGCTCCCGGAACCACCAATACATTCTTCACCCCCAGGTCGTGGGCCGCCTGCCCGATGTTCCCCGCCAGTTCCAGCCCCCTTCGACGCTTCTCAGCATCATTGCTCGTCAACGGGTAGGGCCAGAACAGAAAGGAACAAAGGCCGCTGATCTCAATTCCGATCTTATCCGCCATCCTGCGGATAGCCGTGAACTCCTTGGTTCCTGACTTGGGCGAGAGGTCGCTTTCCAGGTCGTAATTTAATTCGATCCCGTCAAAACCGGCATTCTTGGCCAGTTGCAGGCATTCCTCGAGGCTCATGCGATCCGGATAGGGAAAAGCCCAAAGGTTGATCGATTTCTTCATCTTGTCGTAACGCCGGGGCGACATCCTGCGGTCATCCGGGGCAACCTTCTGGCCTTCTTCCCCCTGAGCCGTGACTGCCTGCGTTGCACCTACCAGGGCTCCAGCTGCCGAGAGAGCCCCTGCCTTGACCAGTTGCCGGCGACTGAAAGTGTCTCCCGGACTGGCGCCCGGGCGGGGATGCAGCATCTCTGGAGGGTCCGGTCGATCACTCATAACTCAACCTAGCCAATCGGAAAAAATCAGGCAAGGCAGGAGCAATCGCACTATTCGGAGATCGATTTATCACGCCCCCTGCTCACATAGTTGTTCATGCGTTCGCTCCTCCATTGCGTGGCCTTCCTCTTTTTCTGTCCGTTCTGCCCCTTTCTGCCGGTTGCTGCCAGCGAACGACCTAACATCCTTTTTCTCATTGCCGATGACCTGGGCTGGGCTGATGTCGGCTGGCACGGATCCGAAATCGACACCCCGAACCTTGATGGCCTCTCCAGACAGGGTGTCATCCTCGACCAGCACTACGTCACCCCCATGTGCTCTTCCACTCGGGCCTGCCTCCTGAGCGGACAATACTCCACCCGGTTCGGATTAGATTCTGCCACCAACGAGCGTGTCTTCCCTCCGGGAATGACCACCCTGGCCTCCGCCCTGCAATCCCTCGGCTATGAGACCGGCCTGACCGGGAAGTGGCACCTTGGCTCCAAGCCCGAGTGGGGTCCCCTCCAGTTCGGCTTCACCAGAAGCTACGGGTCCTTCGCGGGGGGCGTGGACCAGTATCTTCACCTCTACAAACGCGGTCCCTATCAGAAAACCTGGCACCGCAATGACCAATATGTCAGCGAGAAGGGACACGCCACCGACCTCATTGCCCGGGAGGCCATCCGCTGGATCGAACGCTCCGACCGGAATCATCCCTGGTTCATTCAGGTCGCCTTTACTGCAGTCCACGTGCCCATTCAGGAACCGGAAAAGTGGGTGAACCCATATGCTGACCGGATCAAGAATGAGTCCCGCCGGCATTACGCCGCCTGTGCCACCCACATGGACCACACCATCGGAGAGATGATAGAGGCCATCGAGCGCGCCGGGCAGAAGGAAAACACCCTGATAATCTTCACCTCCGATAACGGCGGTTCAGGGCCCTGGAACCCGCGCGGACTCTATCCCGGCAAGTATGATCCCAGCCCGGTCCTCGGGATCAACAAGCCCCTCCGCGGACGAAAGGGAACGGTCTACGAAGGCGGGATCCGCGTTCCCGCCTTCGCCCACTGGCCCGGCAAGCTGCCCGCAGGCACCACTCTGCCGCATCCCGTGCACATCGTGGACTGGATGCCCTCCATTCTCAAGCTGACCGGCCACCCCACTGCCCGACAACTTCCATCCGACGGTCGGGATATCTGGCCCCTGCTCACCAAGACAGAGGAATCCCCCGACCCGAGAACCCTCTACTTCAAGCGCGGCAACAACTTCGCCCTGAGACACGGAGATTGGAAACTCGTCACAACCGGAAAGGAAAAACAGGAACTCTTCCACCTTGCCGTTGATCCCGGCGAGACCAAAGACCTCTCCCGTCAGAATCCGGAGCAGGCCACCAAGCTGCGAACCCTGCTTGAACAGGAACGCAAAAACGACGGAGATCGTTCCTGAATCCTGCTACTTTCCGAGGCAGTAAAGCGTGTCCTTGCTCCGCAGGAATACCCGATTGTTCGCGAGCGCGAGACTTGCCCGGTGACTCCGCATGGACTTGTCACCAAACTGAACGCGGTGCAGGAGATTGAACTTCTTCGGGTCCGCCGCGACCACGAAGACCTCTCCATTATGATCCTGGAAATAGATCTTGCCGTCCCCACAGGTTGGGGAGGCCTCAATCTTGGACCGGGAACCGATCTCGCCCATCCAGAGAACCTTCCCGCTGCGAGGCTCGATACAGGACAAACGCTTATCCTTGAACTCTCCATTCAGCACATAGAAGTAACCATCATGATAAAGCGGAGTGCAGACATCCGAGGAAACCTCCTTGTCCTCGCTCTTCCACAGCAGTTCCCCGGTCTTGATATCCACCGCGTAGACCGGGCTCTTCTTCGGTGCACAGGCCAGGGCTACTCCCTTGCCCGCCACCGGCGAGGGAACCAGGCGCCAGTGACCGATCTTCCCTGGATTCCACGTCCCCCAGCGCCAGAGTTCCTTGCCACTTCCCGGTTCATGTCCGCTCAGGGCATCTCCGCCGGCCACCAGGAGCTGAAGCTTGTCTCCTGAATCACTGGTCGGGGCAATCACAGGGGTGGTAAAGGCCTCGAGGGACTCCGCCACGGCCTGTCCCTTGCGCTCGACCTTCCAGGCGGGCTTGCCTGTGGCAAAATCGAAAGCCTCCAGATAGGACGGGATTTTGTTGGCCCCATCCTTTCCCCGTGGCACACCTGCAAAGGAAAAGGGAACATCTCGTTGCAGCACCTGCATGATCAGGGTTCCCTCAAAGAGAATCGGACTGGTCGAAAAGGTCCACTGGAAGGCGAAATACTTGTCTCCCTCGGGGACGATATTTCTCCGCCAGACCTCCTTGCCCTTCATGTCATAGACGATGAGATCCGCATTCCCGAAAAAGAAAGCCACGTGCTTGCCATCGGTGACCGGCGAAGGGGATGAAAAGTCACTGCGATCATCGAGGTGCACACGCCCCTTCCCCACCACATGAGACCATAGGACCTTGCCTGTTGAGGCGGAAAGGCAGATTGCATGAATCTCCTTCTTCTCATGGTCAACCGCGTTGACAAAGACGTGGTCACCCCACACCACGGGAGTCGCCGCCGACGTCCCTGGCAACTTCGCCTTCCAATCCACATTCTCGGTCGGCGAGAACTTGGCAGGCAACTTGAGATCTTCACCTCCACTCCCATTGAAGTGCGGACCCCGCTGGTTCGGCCAGTTGGCACCAGCCGCGATCAGAACGGAGAAAAGGGAAAGCAAACAGAAAAGGAGGCGTGTTTTCATAGGATTGTCACGCCATGCCCTAAAGGATTAGTGCGAGGCACTCAACAGGATTTCACGGTAGGCCATCTCACTCCATGACGTGACACGGCGCTATCTGGCAAATACCTTCCCTTCAAATACCTGAGCCAGCTTCAGCCCGGATCAAGACCGCCTCGGAAAACCCTCACGGCCCTGGCTCCAGGAACTCAATCGTCCAGGACTGCTCCTCATCCGCAATCATGAGGCTCTGATCGATAAAAACCGACCTCGGATATCCAAACTGACGGTCCCACGTGACCCTGATTGAGGCTGCATTACTGGCCCATGCGTCAGCGATCCGGTCGAACAGGCCATCAATCGTGCGATAGAGCGGCGGTTCCTCAAAAAATGGAGGAAACGCCTCCAGCCGCTCGTAGGAAGAGACTTCTCCATCAACCACGCTGATCTTCCCTCGCCAGAAGATCATGGTGCTCCAGCGAAACCCATACTGGTAACTCGTGATCCCGGAAGCTCTCCAGCGGAACCTTGCTGCAAGGTAATCCCGGTAGAACGAGTCAACCTTGGAAAACTGGACCGCCCGGAACAAACCGGCAGGCGCATCAGGCACAGGAAGGGCAACCGGGGAAACATCCGCTCCCGCGATTCCTCCCAGTTCCGCTCCCCGCTCCAGAAACAGAAGGTCCTGCCAGTCCCTGCCATCCTGCGAGAACTGCAGGAGCCACTCTCCGGGGCCGTCCTCTCCCACAACCCGAAAAGAAAACTCATCGCCGTTCCACTTGATCTGGAGCGAGACACCTTCGTCTGCAGAACTTCTCAGGGAACTTCCGATCGAGACCATCGCGAGCAACCCGCAGAACAGAGGCAGGGAGAAATAAGATTTCATCTCTAAAAAGGAGGCATTGATCACAACAGACCATCTGGAATGAAGCATTACCTTATCAACCGGGACCAACTCACTCAATAGGAATGGCACAAGAATCCCTTCATCCAAAAAAGTCCGCTGACAGTAACCCTCCCGGTCAAAAAACACTCGAGCTTCTCAGAAAAAAAAATCGCAAGCCCAATTTTTGTGAGCAAGTCGGCTGGCATTTTTTTCACATCCTTCCACATATCTTTTTCTCCTCTGTGACTGCGTCAGCGAACCACTGAGCACCAGGTTATCGACATACTCACATCCTTTTCAGATCCCGGATTCAGATAAGAACACCCCTATGACCCACCCCAAATATGTAAAGCCTCATGAACCAATCTGAAACGCCTTGACCATTTCATCCATTGACGGTGTGCATGCCATCGCCGCGTTCGGTTTTTCCGCTCCATATCCAAAAAGAGGACCGGGACAACGGCATGCCTACCATGAACACTCGCAGAAAGAAGCGCTTCCATCAACCACTCCCCTCTCCAGCAACCCCGGGGTGGCGCAGATTTTGTGCTGCGATTCTGATCTCGCTTATGCCTTTCGCCTCTCTCCGCGCTGATAATCAGGTGTGGATCACCGGTCGGGTGTTCTGGGACGGCACTAGTGCCAATTGGGAAGGGGACACTATCTGGGCGAACGGTAATACAGCTGTTTTCAACGCTGGCACAGGCGTTGTGCTTATTATCGGTGACCCTATTGCTTCAGGATTACAAATCAACACCACCGCAACAATAGCAGACGGCTCAATTAGCCTGTCAGCTGGAAGCGCAATTTCTGTTGCCAGCGGCGAAACCGCAACCATCGACTCCACGCTGAATACGCTCGGAGACCTCACGATCAATAATGCAGATCCCACCGGGGATGCCGGCATCGTGATTCTCAGCGGCGCCTACAACTTTGGCGGCAACACCACGATTACAAACAACGCGTGGCTTGGGATCGAGACATCCGGAACTATTGGATCAGTCGTCGAGGTGGAAAGTCACGGCACGCTCTCTCTGGGAGGCGTCTCCCCCGATCTAGTATCTTTGGATGTTCCACTCTCTATCGCAGGAAGTGGCGCAGAGGGAAGTGATGGAGCGGTGCACGTTAATGCCTCCGTTACGCGGGCGTCTCTTTCGGGGACCATAACCCTCGCGGAAAATGCAACGATCGGATCCAGTGGGGAACTAAGTATTGGATCCCAAATTGATACAGAGGGTCATATTCTTTCCGTGAATGCCACCCGGTCTGGGTTAATCACCCTGAGCGGCCCAATTGGTGGAAGCGGAGGGGGTGTCACCTACGCGGGTGGCGGGAGAATAACTCTCGGTGCCTCAAATACCTATCAAGGAGCAACTACGATCATCGATGGTACCCGGGTAACTGCCAGTGCCAATAACGCCTTCGGTTCCGAAGAATCCAGAAGCAGCTTGGTTATCGATGGTGCAAATGGCAGCGGCAATTCACTGCTCAATCTCAATGGAACCCGTCAGTCGATCACCTCTCTCTCCGGAGATCCAACCTCATCAATAATTCTCGGCGATCAAGTCGGCTCTGGAACTCTTACTATCGGATTCGATAGTTCACTGAACCCAAGCGGGATAGCTCGGGCTAACTTCGCAGGAATCCTCAGTGGAGGAGGAACCCTCATCAAGGACGGCCCCAGCACACAGATTCTTTCCGGCGCAAATACCTTCACTGGGGCGACAACAATCAGGGCAGGAACACTCGAGATCGCGGACGCCTCGGGACTCGGCGCCACCGGGAACGAATCGGCGACGACCGTCGAGGGAGGAGCGGCTCTGTTCCTCAATGGCGTTACCATTAGCAGTGAAACTCTCGAAATCTCCGGCAATGGAAGCAATTCTCATTCTGGTGCTCTTTCGGGAGGGTCCTCAACGGCAGCCTTCAACGGGCCAATTTCCCTGCAACAGGACGCCAGAATTTATAACGATGTGGGTGGCACCCTTTCGCTGGGGGGAACGATCGATCGGGGAGGTCAAACCCTCACCCTCGACACAGGCGGAACCATCAATATCAACGGAGCAATCATTGGTGATGGAGCCGGGCTCAATGACTCCCTCGCCCTTTTCGGGGGTGGAACCATCAACCTTAATGCTCCTAACACCTTCGTGGGGCCAATCCTCATTACGGAGGGCACAACCGTAAATACCAATGCGGCGGAAGCCTTTCCCCAGCTGAACGGCCGTAGTAGCCTTACCCTGGAAGAAGGCTCAACCCTCAATCTCTCCGGACTCGACCAGGCCATTGCCTCTCTCGCCGGAGACGCTGAGTCGACCATCGCCCTTGATGGCAGTATCTTGACCGTGGGCTCTAGTGCCGATGCGTTCCCCGGAACAAATTTTGAGGGAGTCATCAGCGGGGCCGGGACCCTCGTCAAGGATGGCACTACGACCCAGATCCTTTCAGGCCCCAACACCTTCGAGGGAATCACCACCGTCAATTCAGGCACCTTGACCATCGCCAATGGCACAGCTCTTGGATCTACTGGCTCTCCGGATTCCATCACCACGGTTTCGGGTGGAGCTACTCTGGCACTGCAGGGAGGAATTGAATCAGGAGAGCGGGTTATTCTCTACAACGACGCCCGGCTTAGGAACAACTCCGGAGACAACACGATCAGCAACCTTCTCCTCGTCGAGCACGATATCCACGGAACCTCCGCCGGGCAGAAATTCGCCCACATCGGAGCGCAGGAGGGACAACTGAGCCTGACCGGTGGCATCGATGACTTTGCTGGCCGCTTCAGCAGCAGTCCTGAGATGAATCTCCGACTGAATACCGAGGAAGGGGACAATGGAGTCCTGCATATTGATTCTGTCATCGGTCCCTCGATCGCAGACATTCATATCGGGAGGTCAGTCGAGAACGAACCCGCGGTTGGGCGGGTTATCCTAAGCGGCAACAATCAATTAAGCGGAGACACCTATCTTGAAGGTGGACTGGTGCAATTAGGAACAGGGGGGACCAACAGCCGCGCTTTCGGGGACTCCGCCGTCACCGTGAGTGAGAACAGCTCCCTGCTGGGCGCCGAAAACCCGACAAGCGGGGCAGAGCTTCTCAACCCTCTCAACATTACCGCCGGAGCCATCTTGCGCACTCAGGACACTCTTTCCCTTGGCGGGGCCATCTCGGGAAGTGGCTCTCTCAATGTAGGATCCGGGACCTTGAGCCTTTTCGGAGACAGCAACCCAACATGGAGGGGAAGCACCTCAATTGAACCAGGAGCGACTCTGGTGACCCTGAATCCGGAGCGAATCAGTGACTCCTCGGCACTGACTGTTGACGGCATCCTATCACTCGGTGGCGACGAGACCGTCAATGATCTCAGCGGCTCTGGAACGATCACCAACAATGGCAACGACCTCACCGTCACCCAGACCAGTGATCAGGAGTTCAGCGGCACCATCACCGGAGCGGGGGGCCTGACCACGCAGGGCGAGGCTGGTCTCACCCTGACCAATGGCAGTGACTTCACCGGCGACGCCAACGTGACCGAGGGGACTCTCATCCTTTCTGGCGCACTGGCAACTAACACCATCACCGTGGCCAGCGGAGCCACTCTCACCACCACCGCCGCAGACCTCCTCAGTGATGGAGCTACCCTCACAAACGACGGGACTCTTAACCTCGGCGGCGACGATACCATCACCAATCTTTTTGGCTCTGAGACCGGGACCATCAACCTCGGCGTCAACAACCTTCTTCTTCTGGGTGGCAACTACTTTGAGGGCCGCATTAACGGTGAGGGAGCCGTATCCACCGGACCAGGAGATATCAATCTCGGCGGCGACAATACCTTCACCGGAGACTTGACCGTCCTGAGTGGCAGCACCACCACTCTGACCGGATCGGCAGACGGAAATGTCACCATCGCAGCCGGTGGCGAACTCTCCCTGCGGTCTGCGGAGCGGATCGCGGACACCGCCACTCTCACGCTCGTCACCAGCGACCCCGTTGATCCAAGCGGCATCCTCAACCTTAACGGCACAGAACGAGTCACCATTCTCCAGTCTGGAGGCGTCATCCGTGGCCCCGGACTCGTGAATGCCGAGACCTATAATCTTACCGATGGAGCCATCACCGAGCAAGGCGCCGACCTCGGCAACGGCATCCTGAACAGTGATGGCACCGTTCTCCTCGGTGGTGACTCCTTCGCCGGAACCGGTAACGTGCAAGGTGGCACCATGACTCTAAACGGGTCCATGATCCACGAACCCGCACTCACCGTGAATGTGAATCAGGGAGCCACTCTCGCCCTCGGGTTTGACGAGCGGATCGGAGATAACGCCGTCGCGAATATCAACGGCACTCTCACCCTGAACGGAACAGAGACCATCACCACCTTTAACCTGAGCGGCCCCGGATCGACCCTCAACGGAACTGGACTGGTCCTCGCCGAAACATACAACCTCGCAAATGGCGCCACCACCGAGGAGGGGGCTGACCTCGGATCTGGAATTCTGAATAGTGACGGAGATGCTGAGGTCACCCTGAACGGCGATTCCGCAGCAGGGGACGTGAACATCAACAGCGGCACCTTCAACCTGAACGGACAACTCACCGACGTCACCGATCTCACGATCTCTGGCGCAGCCACCGTGAACCTCGGATCCGAAGAGCGAATTAATAATCCTGCAGCCGTGAGCGTCCTGCCCGGTGGCACCCTGAATCTTAACGGCACCGAGACGATACGATCCTACAACTCGAATGGAACCCTAGGACTCTCTCCCGACGCCATTGCGGGCACCCTCGTTGTCACCGAAAGCCCTATCAACCTGATGGACGGGCATGTCTCGCTCAACGGAACCAATCTGGAGAACCTTGTTGGAGAAGACCCCCAGTTGACAAGTAACGGCAACGTCCTGATCAGGGGCACTGCCGGCAATACGGACCAGGGACCGGGCAACGCTACCATCAATGTTGACACTCTCGACATCCAGTCCGGCACCCTGACCCTGGACGGTCTCCTGACAAACCCGGACGGCACGATCGACATTAGGACCGGGGCAACACTCATCAGCGGCAGTTCCAACCGGATCAACGGCGACTCTTCCACTCTCAATATGGAGAATGGCGGGACCTGGACCCTTGGCGGAGATGACACCATCGGAACCTTCAACTCCAGTGGACTCCTCAATGGTGGCGGAATCCTCACCGCGACCACCTACAATCTGAGTAACGGCGCCATCACAGCAACGGGCGCCAATCTTGGAACCGGGACTCTCAACAGCGGACCGGGAACCGTTACTCTCAACGGAGACGCCGCGGCAGAAACCACCAGCATCAACAGTGGCACCCTCAACCTGAATGGCCAACTCACCGGCGTCACGGACCTGAACATCGCCAACGGCGGAACCCTGGTGAGCGGATCCGCCGACCGGGTCAACGACTCGGCAGTTGCCAATATCACAACCGGCGGGACCTGGACCCTGGACGGCGACGACGCCATCACGACCTTCAACTCGGGAGGCCTTCTCAACGGAAACGGGACCCTCACCGCCCTGACCTACAACCTTACAGACGGAGCAGTAACTGAGGCCCTGGCAGACCTTGGAAGCGGAACCCTCAACTCAGACGGCAACGTCACTCTCAATGGTGACTCCGCGGCGGAAATCGCCAACGTCAATAGCGGCACTCTCAATCTGAATGGCCAACTCCCTGCCGTTACGGACTTGAACATCGCCAGCGGCGGAACCCTCCTGAGCGGATCCCCAGACCGGGTCAACGATTCTGCAATTACCAATATCACGACCGGCGGGACCTGGACCCTGAACGGCGGCGAAGCCATTACGACCTTTAATTCCGGCGGCCTCCTGAACGGGAATGGAACGCTTACCGCCGAAACCTACAACCTCACTGATGGAGCGGTAACCGAGACTCAGGCCAATCTTGGAAGCGGCACCCTCAACTCAGACGGCAACGTCACTCTCAATGGAGATGCCGCGGCGGAAACCGCCAACGTCAACAGCGGCTTCCTCAGCCTGAATGGTCAACTCACCGGCGTCACGGACTTGAATATCGCCAACGGAGCCACTCTTGCCAATGGGTCTGCTGAGCGCATCAATGATGCGGCCGTTGTCGAAAACTCCGGGGCCCTCACCCTGAACGGCGAGGAAAACATCACTGCCTACAATTCTGACGGAGGACTTCTTGATGGCGCGGGCCTCCTGACCGCCGGGGTCTACAACCTCAGCAACGGAGCAGAGACCGTTGCTGGCGCCAACCTTGGAACCGGAACTCTCAACAGCGGACCGGGAACCGTCACTCTTGGAGGCAACACCAACGCGGACGCAATCAACATCAGCAGCGGAACCCTGATTACCAATGGAGCGGTCCAGAACCCTGCGGGCCTGATCACCGTCGCTTCCGACTCCACATGGAATGTCAACGGCACTTATACCTACCGCACTCTCCAGGGAGAGGGCACAGTCGACCCCGGTGGTGCCAACGGGAATACCTTCCGGAACGAAAACACGATCAACCCCGGCAATAACATCGGCACGCTGACGATTGCCGGGGACTACATCGAGAACGGCATCTACCATGCCCAACTCGACGAGTCTCCTGCAAGCGACACCCTGCGGATCACCGGCAGCACCACCCTTGAAACAGGCAGCAGTCTTGAACTCGCGGAGTTCGGAGGACTGATCAACGGGTCTGGTGCGGTATTATGCGGAGAGCGCTGGAACATCATCGAGACTCCCGGCGTCATAAATGGTGGCTGGGGAGAGATTTCCGACATCAACAACCCGGGTTCTCTGGGCCAGACCTTCCAGACCCAGCTCCTCTTTGACAGAGGAACGGGAGATCTCGTCTCCCTCGGACTGCTGGGTGGGCAGACCGTCGCGGACTACGTCAATATCAGCACCGACCAGGCAACCATTCTCACTGCGGTCCTTGATGGCGCCACTGGAAACGACCTGATCACTGGAAACTTCAACAGTCAGGATGGAGGCGCCGGCACCTTGCTGAATGCGATCTATACCGCCGGGCAACCGGGCGAGAAAACTGCGCTCTATGATGCGATCAACAGCCTGTCCCCTGAGGCTTTCGCCGGCGCAGTAGACTATGCCCTCCTGTCTACTCGAGGCTACGCCGAAAACGCCCTGCGCTACCGCCCTCGCATGCAGGACGGAGTGGTCATTATTTCTGACGGCAAGAACGGGGGAGCTCCCATGATCCGGGACAATACAGTCCTCGAGACATTTGCCGGATACAGTCACCTTGATGTGGGTTCCACCTCTTCCAGTTCAGGAAACGACTACCATCTCAAGAGCAACGGGATCTATGGAGGCGGCCGCTGGCAACCCGATGACGACCTGGCGGTTGCATCGTTTATAGCAGGTGACGTGGGATCAGTAGGAACATCAGGCCTGGAACTCGATGTCCACGGACTGATTCTTGGCGCCTCATTCGATTACGCTCCGCTGGGAATCGACAGCCCGTTGCGGATCCTGGGCACCGCCACCTACGGCAACTACGAATTCGAAGGCCAGCGTCGGAGTGTGGCCGGGCACTATCGAATCCCTGAATTTGATGCCAACGCCTTTGAATTCGGGCTGCGGACAGAATACGACCTCCTGGCCGAGGATGGTCTTCGGATCACTCCGGCCCTTGGCCTCCGGCACATCTCCGCAACCACGGATGGCTTTACAGAGACTGGTGGGCCAGGCGCCCTGCGGGTTGAGGAACAGAAACAGAACTCAACCCTTCTCGACCTGGGCATCTTCGCGAGCTACCAGAAATTTGGGGAGCCGGTCGGATTCCATGCGGAACTCCGCTGGCAGCACGATTTCGCCGAAGCTCATCGTGATATCGACGCGGCCTTTGCCGCCTCGGCCACCCCATTCCAGGTAACGGCTCCCGGCGTCGGGTCTGACGCTCTCGTTTTCAGCATCGGCTCCTACTACGACTTCAATGAACGCTACCGGGTCGGACTCACCTACCGGGGTGAACGACGCAGTGGCGCTGACATGCTCCACAGCCTCAACCTTCGTTTCATGGCGGGCTTCTAAAAACCAACGGCTGTTCCACCTTTCCCTCCAGCACTCGTGAACCATAAAAAGAGGACTTCAAGTCAATCCGCAATTCTGATTGCAGTGATCGGAGCCATGCTTCTGGTCGGCTTGGGAATTGGTTACCAGATCGGCATAAACCGTAGTAAACAACCGGCTACTGCAGCGACCCCGGCGCCTCTCGCAAGTCCCAAACAGGCTCTTCCCTCCTCTCCTGCTCCCGAAAACACTCCAGCCAAGGGACTCAGTCCCGAACAGCTTGCTGCGGCCAAAGGATTACCAGCAACCCTTTCCGACCCTACCGGAGACTACAAGCTTATTGCCGTAATCGAGGGCACGGATGCCAACCGCAAATTGACCTCAAGACTCCAGGTAGTTGGATCCCAGCGCCAGCGCCTGCTCTCCCTCTCCCGTCAGTATGACCAGACCCCCGCCTCATCTTTACAACAGCGCGAGTTGATCGCTGGGGAAATCCTTCAGGCGCGCCGCACTCTTACTCAAAACCTCGAATACATGGCTAAGAACTACGGCTACTCCCTGAACTTCAACTACCGCCTAATCCCTCACGCCGCCTCTCTTCTCCTCATCTCATCCGCTGGTGACACCACTCCATCCTCGACCCTCGCCCACCAGTTCGAGAATGCCGCTTCCTACGAGCACTTCCAGAAACTGCGGGATGAATACCTTCTCCTCGGCCTCAAGCAGTCGAGCGCGCCACCCGCCAACCCGGCAATTCCAACACTCCCGGCGCCGGATACTCCTGACGAAAGCACCGTAGTTCCCCCGCCAGTGACTGAAAGTAACTCCCCTACCGAGACGGAGGCCCGAGAAAGTAACCAACCGGATCAGGCCCCTGCCTCCCTACCTGCCGCGGCCAAGCCCAGCGCGGACATGCTTGCCCTCAAAGCAAAGCTCATGGAGCAGTACAATTACGACCCCACCAAAAACCACCAGCTCAACTTCGAGAAGACCGCCCTCTACGCGCGGCCTGGACAACCATAGACCTCCTGCGGACTCACCTTCCGCCTTACCTGATATGATCCTGGTTCCCTTTTACCGACGGCCCTCTTATCCGCAGTCATCGCTTGAGAGTGCCCCCATGCAAAGCGTTCTCCTTCTCGCAACCCTCTGCCTTGCCGCTCCATTCGTCCAAGGTGATGATGTCTCCGAGGCCTCGGGGTCAAGCTCAATAATCTCCTACAACCTCTCCGGAGTCCTTCTGGACGCCCCTACAACTCTGGGGGACATTACAGACGTCGAGATTTCTACCGACCCAAATTTTTCCCCGATCGTCACCACCTTCGCAGGCTCGACGGAAGAATCTGGCACTGCCATCGGAGAGCGCCTCTCCTCCCAGTTTGACTATCCATTTGGCGTCGCCCGAAACTCTGAGGGATCTCTCTTCATTGCCGATACGTTCAACGACCGGATCTGCATGATCGCCACCGACGGAATCGTCTCTGTCATTGGTGGTAGCGCTGAACACCAAGACTATGTTGAAGGCCCTGGCAACCTTGCCCGGTTCAACACCCCGACCGCCCTTGCAGTGGGCTCAGACGGCACCCTCTACGTCAGCGACACCGGAAATCATGTGATCCGCAAACTGAGTCCGCCTGTAGGGAACACCACCCTCTGGACTGTGACCACTTTAGCAGGAACGGGGACCCCGGGATTTTTCGATGGATCTGGTAGAAGCGCACAATTTATCAGCCCCCAGGGCTTGGCGCTCGACTCGGAGGGCAACCTTTATGTGGCAGATACTGGCAATCACCGTATTCGTGTGATTTCGACAGGATCCTCTCCTACCGTAAGCACCCTCGCCGGAACTAGCGAGGCCGGCGACACGACCGGCAGCGTCGATATCGCGCAGTTCAATGCACCCACTGGACTGGCTTTCAGCGCCGACGCAAGCCCCGCTCTCGGTCAAGGATACCTCTACATCACAGATCGAGGTAATGACCAGCTACGGAGAATCGATTTCACACCCAGCATCACCGGTAGCGATACGGTTGAAACCCTGAGCCTCTTTGAGACCGATGACGCCACCAGCCTTGAATTAAGCTCGCCCCAAGACATCGTCGTGGTGGGCGATAGTCTCTACATCACAGACAAGGGTAACGAGCGAATCGTTCTAGCTAACTCTGCCGACTCTACCGATTTAACCGCTGTTTCCTTCGCAGGCAGCTCTCCAGAAGGTTTTGCCAATGGCACTGCTGACACCCAAGCTAAATTCAATTGCCCAGCGGGAATCTGTGCTGATGAAGAAGGGAACCTCTTCATCGCCGATGCGGATAATCACCTCGTGAGGAGAATCGTTGTCAGGGGGCTTACCGTAGCCGCAGAGCAAGACGGCAGCGCCCAAATTGATCAAGACGTTCTCGGACTGGATTCCTACCAAAACTACCACTTCCGATGGCTCGGCCAAGGTATAGACGGCTCCCCTATTGTCCGATTTGTAGGAGGCGAATCCTTCTACCTTGTTGACCCGCCCACCGTCGATTTCGGTGGAGCCAGCTTCGACGCCCGTGATACCACAACTCTCACTGCCCTGGTAGGAACCCAGAATGATCCCACCACCGTTATCATTGAATACTCCACTGATCCGGAACTTCAGAATCCCTTCGTGGTCTCCACTCTTACGGACAGCTCGGGCAGCCTAACCCTTGGATCTCCATCGGGAATCGCCGTCGATAATGTTGGGAACCTCTACCTTGCTGACAGCGACAATCACCGTATCTACAAGCTTTCTCCCCCAGCGGGAGAGGCCAGCGGTTGGACCCTCGACCAGACCTACGGCGACGGAACCGCAGGGTTTGTCGACAGCGATGCCGCTAATAATGCTCAATTCGACCATCCTACCGGCCTTACCTATGATGCCACCAGAAACTGTATCTTCGTAGCAGATGAACTGAACCACCGCATCCGGCGCATTGATTGTGACGACGACGCTGTGACCACCGTAGCCGGATCTGGCGTCGCTGGGTTCGCGGACGCCGACAATGCTACCGAGGGACAATTCCTCTTTCCTACCGGGCTCGCCATCTTCGGCAACACTCTCTACGTCGCTGACCGCGGCAACCACCGCATCCGGGCCTTCGACGTTGTATCTGGTGGACTGAGCACTGTCGCAGGGGATGGCAACGCTGCTCTGCTTGACGGCGCCGGCAACACAGCCCGGTTCAACAACCCCACCGATGTGACGGTCAACTCTGCGGGCAACATCCTCGTGGCCGACCGCGACAACCATTGTATCCGTCTGGTGGATCTTGTTTCTGGTAATGTCACCCTGCTCGCGGGCTCCGAGGACGCCGAAGCTGGCAATCTCGATGGCAGCTCTACCGAGGCCATGTTCTCGTCTCCGTCCGGCCTTGCGGTGGATTCCGCAGACAATCTCTACGTCGCCGATCGCGACAATCACCTCATCCGGTTCGTAGAACCTGATGGCACAACCAGCACCCTGGCAGGCTCTGGGACTGCAGGCTCTGAAGATAGTCCCGACAGTTCGACCGATCGCTATCTCTATCCAGCCACCGCCAGTTCTTTCAATGGCCCTGTCGCCCTGGCCTTGACGAGTGGCGGATCTACCACAGACGTCGACCATCCGATCCTCTACCTCGCCGACAGCGGAAACAGTGCCGTACGCCAGATTTCCCGGGATGCCTCTCTACCAACCGAAAGCACCATAGCAACCGAAAGCACCATAACAACCGAAAGCACCAACCCTCTGGTTGTGACCGGTCAGACGACCGGCCAGACGACCATTACGATGGTCGACGAGGAGGCGGAAATCACTCTGAGCGGTGAGGCCCAAGGCACTATCGCAGTGACCAACCTCACTACCGGAGAACCCCTTGAACTTGATGCCGATTACGCAGTTGAGACCTCTGCGAATCCCTTCACCATCACCATTCTCGATACAGATGCAAGCTCTGAAGGCGACCGGATTCAGGTCGAAGCCCGCAGCGAGGCGCTACTTACTCTCGGGAGAGACTTCCTTCCCGGGGAGACCTATTACTTCCGCATTCGGGCGTCGAATGCCAGGTCCGAAACCGTAACGGAGATTGAGAGTTTCACCATGCCCTCGCTCCAGCAACTCACCGTCTCCGCCGGCAGTAACTCCACCACCAGTCTCTCTAGCGAAGAGTCTACAGTAGACTTTGGCGCCACCCCCTTGGGAACGCCGGTAACCTTGCCGTTGACCCTCTCGAACGAAGGCGAATGGCCCCTCGAAATTAGTGAAATTAGGATAGAGTCTGCCTACTCTGTGACGCCAACGCCGTCACAAGAGTCAGAAATAACTATCAATGCCGGCAGCTCCTTCACTTTGGAGGTGTCCTTGGACGCAAGCGCAGCGGGGAGCATCACGGATGCCGGCGTGCAACCCATCGATGGCACTCTCCGAATCATCAGCAATGACGGCCTTCTAGCAGAGGACTCGGCTTTCGAAATTTCCCTCACTGGCATCGTCTATGATCCCCCGGACATAAGTAGTGTTTCCAGCTCAGACCAAGAGCTCACCGGCATCACCCTCTCCGCAGACGTCAACCCTAATGGCACCAGCACCAACGTCTGGTTCGAATATTCAGTCGACCAGGAATTGGATGGAGTTCAAGTCACCACGCTCGGCGGCACTGACACCTACGCGTTCTCTGAAAACCCGGACGACCCCTACGGTTCTTTGACCGATGAAGGTGGAACCCGCACCCCATCAGGAATGGCTATCGATAGTGACGGGAACCTCTTTTTCACTGATAGCACGAACCATCAGGTAATTCGCATAGCCACCGACGGCACCGAAACTATTTTCGGAACCGGCGAGGTCGGCGAAACGGACGGCAGCGCCGATACCGCGCAATTTAGCCAGCCCACAGGCCTGGCTGCCGCCACGGACGGCACCGTGTTCGTTGCCGATACCGGCAATCACCGGATCCGTGCGATTTCTACCACCGGCACCATTACCACCTTGGTTGGAACAGGCGAAGACTCCTTCACTGACGGCGACTCCAGCGCAGTTCGCTTCAGCGGACCCCAAGGATTAGCCATTGATGACGACGGCCTGCTCTACGTAGCCGATACCGGCAACAACCGGATCCGGGTAGTGGATACCACCGACGGCACGACCAGCACCCTCGATGGAACGGGTGGAACAGGACTTTTGAACTCTCCCATAAGCCTCGCCCGCGACAACAACGGAACCGTCTACGTGATCGAGGATCGCACCTCGACCATTCGGGCCATCAACGGCGGGGTAATCACAGAGGTAGTTACTCTCGCGGACGGCTCCAATGGCTCCCCAAATCCCGTTGCTCTTGCCGTTAACAGCGACGGCTCTCTTCTCGTTACCGACCAGGCGAACCATCAGATTCTCCAGATCTCTTTTGTTGAAGATCCCGCTACCATCACAACCTTGGTTGGAACCGGAGTCTCCGGCACGGAAGACGGTCTTGGGGATCTCGTTGGAATCGATGATGATCTCGATGCCACCGCCGCCTCACTCAACGAGCCAATCTCCCTCGCGCTCGACTCAACCGGAGCCATTCTTATCGGGCAGAACGACGGGAGAGTCCGGCGCCTGGATACCCTTACGGTCATGATCGAGGCCGCCACCGGGTTAACCGGGACCGCCAACCACGAGGTCTCCCTGAGTATTGAGGATCTGGCCCCCTATGTTACCTACTATCTCAGAGTGGTCTCCACCAACGAGGGAGGCACCGCTGCGAGCGACGACGGCGGAAATGAATTAGTTCCATTCATGGGGCGGGCGAGGACCCGTTACGAATCTTGGCAAGATCTCAATTTCGGTTCGAGCGATGACGCGGATCAAGGCAGCCCCTCTGCTGACCCTGATGATGATGGAATGCCGAACCTGTTGGAGTATGCGCTTCTGACCGACCCTACTGATTCCTCCAGTACAGGCGGGGGTAACTTCGAAACACGAGGCGGAAGAATCTTCCTTCGCTACACCCGGGAGATCGGTGCTGTCTATGACGAGAACGAAGGTCTGTTCGACGAGAACGGGTCCCCTCTCGGAGATCTTGTCTTCACCATTGAATCCACCACCGGTGATACGGCTGACCCCGAAGACACTTCGGCCCTGTGGTCCGAGCTCTTAACGGAGGCCGAGGGCGGACTTCTCGTCGAACAGGCAGTGCCAGACGGAACGACCGAGGAAGTCTACGCCTCGATCCCTCTTGTGACCGATTCCGCCCCGGCGTCCGGACAAACTGAAGCCGTCCAACTTCTCCGTCTCAAAGTTACCCTCCAGACCCTTCCCTAAATCTCACCTGACCATGAATCTCCTCACACCCTCTCGACTTCAGGCTGCCACCATCGCTTCGGGCCTCCTCCTCTTTGGTCTGGCGCCACTCCCCGCCCAGACTGTTGACCAGACCATTACCCTGCAGGAAGGATGGAACGCCGTATGGCTCGAGGTTTCTCCGGTGTCTGCCGCAGGACTCCCTAAAACCGCGGAAGAAGTATTCGGACCAGAAGAAACAATAACGAACGTCCTGAGCCCGAAGCCTCTTTACGGCACCGCTGAGGTTTTTGCCGCTTCGCCTGAAGCAACTGACGCCCTGTTCAATCAAGCGGAGTGGGAGCAATGGTCCAAAAGCGAGGACGGGGAGGACAGCGGGGAAGAGGACTGGATGGTCACGGGCAATCGGGCCTACCTCATCGAGGCCTCGGAGAACAGATCAATCACGATCCCCGGCGAAGTGACTTTCCATCCCCCCACCTGGGTGCCGGATCGCTACAACCTCATTGGCTTTGGGCTCTCCGGGTCCCCCTCCTTTCAACAGTTTTTCGGGTCCGCTGGAAACACTCATCCAGTCACAAGTAACGCCTTTGGCTACCGTCTTGTTTCCACGACCGGGCAGTGGGTAGCAATTTCGCCTGGAGACGAAATGATCTCCAATGAAGCCTATTGGATCTTCGCTTCGGGGCCATCCAACTACATGGGTCCGGTCTCGGTGGATTTCGATGGTGCCTCGAGTGGCACTCTTGCCTTCGGAGGACCTGACGACGTCGTTGAGGTAGGAACCGGACAAAGCGCCCTTGAGTTGGACCTCGAGGAGATCACCTTCACGGTTGTTGCAGGAGACTCCCCTAACCTACCCGTTCTCGACCTCATTACCAGCGATGACAACTCCGAAGCCCTTACTCTTCAGGTGGTCACTCCACAACCAACAACCCTTGGCTACAACCCAGGCAATCTTATTGACACCTCCCCGGGCGCAACCACCGCTCCCAGTGCGATCTTTGACACTCCCCTGACAAACGACCCCGCGACCACTCACCTGACCCTTGGAGCGAATCGGGACTGGGAGTCAGGCAATGTGGGTCGTACTAATATCTACCGCCTCTCCACAGGTCAGTCCGGAGCCTCTTTCTGGCTTCCGGTATCGGCAACGCTATCCTCTCTGGAACTCGCCGCCGACCTCCGATCAGACGACGTAACCTCCCTCGCAGGCCTCTGGGTCGGCGAGGTTTCGCTTTCAGCAGTGACCAGTCTTGTGGAAGACGGGGCCCCGGTCCGGGACGCCACCGCTCCAGCGCCTCTTCAGATTCTTCTTCACTCCAATCGGGAAGGAGATGTCAACCTTCTCTCCCAAGTGACCGTCATGCAAACCCGGACCGCGGACGCCTCCCTTCCATCGGAACCGGTACTCGTCGTCGACCCGGCCCAGATCCCCTTTTTCGAAGGCATCAAGAAGCGCAACGGCAAGCGGGTTGGCGTAAGACTCGAGAGCGTAGCTTTTGATATGCCTCGCACCTTGGCAGATGACACTCAAGCAGACCTACTCGACGTGATCGAGGCTACGGCGGCCTCCAACACAACCACTTGGAGCGACGCCACCAGCCATGCAGATATTGATCGTAATGACCTAAACGCGATCGCTGCCGCCGTGGATTCCTACCTCACTTTCACAAGTGGTCGTCCTTCCTCTCTGCAAGAGGCCTATGACCTTCAACTCTCCCTCGATGGCAACCTCGGCGAGGGCAAGACCGTGCGCACCAGAAGCGGCACTCTCATCCTCGATCAGTTCCACCGCTCCAATCCGTTCCGTCATGCCTTTCATAAAAAACATGCCAAAGGCCCGAAGATCACCCGGGAACTCTCCCTGGTCTTCGACTCCACCCAGTCCATCTCTGACCGCCTGACCGGAACCTACAACGAGGAGATCAGCGGCCTCACCAAGAGCACCCTGACCCTCACCGGAGACCTCATCCTCCAACGAGTAAGCAGCGTTGATAGACTGCAAGGCGCTCCGTCTCCGTAGAGCCTGCTGGCCCATCCTTAAAATTATCCAAACAGCATTTCAAGATCCATGAAAGACAAGCCATACCTAGTCCGGGTTCTCCCCATGGTGGGCACTGGTTTACTCCTGTTGCTCCTCGCAGGGACTGCAACTGGGCAGGACGCCTCACGATCCACTGTTCAGGTTAGCAGCACTTCGGCATCAACCGACGATCAAGTAACCGTGACAGTGCAGGCCAACGACGCTGACGGGAACACTCTCTCCAGTGGAGGAGCCGAAGTTGTGATAACCACGACCGGCAATGGAACCCTTACCACAGTCACGGATAATAACGATGGAACCTACATTGCGACCTTGACCAGCACGACTGTCGGAATGGCAACCCTTTCCGCAACAATCGATGGGGAAGCTATTACCGGCTCGCAAGAGCCAACCGTGACCTTTTCGCCCGGAGCGGCAAGTGCCTCCCAGTCCACTATTGGGGTCAGCAGCACCTCGATATCGATCGACGACCCGGTAACAGTGATCGTACGGGCCAAAGACGCTGGTAACAACAATCTCTCCAGTGGAGGAGCCGAAGTTGTGATAACCACCACCGGCAGTGGGACCCTCACAGCAGTCACGGACAATAACGATGGAACCTACACTGCGACCTTGACCAATACGGTCGGTGAAACTGTCACCATTAACGCAACGATCGATGGCGGAGCAATTCCCGGCCCCGTGAATGTCACCTTCACTGGACCGACCATCTCGGTCACTCAAGACGATGAACCTCCGATTCCATCTGGAGCTACAGTGAATTTCATCACCTCGGTAGAGACTCCGCTCTCAACGACATTAATTATAACCGCATCTAATGCCACCTTGGAGCTGGGCAGCTTTGAGATTACTTCTTCAGGCGCCACCACCCCCTTCACGATTGAAGGCAACACCCCAACCACCATCGACTCTGGCGGCTCTGCATCCTTGGTGGTAAATTTTTCAGGAACGACTAACGCCGAGGCGACCCTCAGCTTTACGACTAATGATTCGGACGCTCCAGAATTTACCATCAATTTGAGCGGTACCGCGACCAGCCCCTCGCTCTCAGTCACAGACCCCGGAGGCACCCGGCTCTCAATTAATACCCCGGCCCAATTTTCTTACGTCAGCCCCTCCAACGGAGACTACGAGGATAAGACCATCAAGATTCAAAACTACGGAAACGCTGCTGTTACCATAGCTAGTATTACGTCTGACAATACCGCGTTCCAAATTCTTGATTTTGACGGCGACTTTGAACTTGACGCCGCAGGCGCCACCGGTGACGTGACGACCCCCTCTGAGACATCTTTTACCCTCCGATTCCAACCACAAGATACCCTCCGTGACATTGAAGCAACGGTTACAATTACGGCGGAAGATTCCGAAAACATCATTTACTCCTTCTTGGCCAATGGGGATAGCGCGCCAACCCCGGACGGAGAGCCGGACGAATTTGGATATGCATTCTTTACGGATGTTCCTACCTCGACAGATAGACTCGAACCAAACGGAGCCGGGGTTTCTTCCCTGGGCACATCAGACGATGACGCCCAACCCATTAATATTGGATTCGATTTCGAGTTCTACGACAACTCTTACGAAACGTGCTCTGTATCGCCTGACGGCCTGATTCTGTTCGACGCGATAGAGGGGGCCCATCCGACCCCCCATAACCTCCCAAAGGAAGGTTCGAGTTCGACAAATTTAATCGCTCCTTTCTGGTCGAGTCTTGATCCCACCGGAGCGCAGATCTTGTATCGAACCAGCGGCAGCAGCCCTAACAGAATTTGCACGATCCAGTGGACGGACTTTAAGGATGCCGCTGGAAATAACGCAAGCAATATCACCTTTCAGGCCCTCCTCTTCGAGAGGACCAATGAGATTCAATTTCACTACCTGACGCTCGACGGAATCACATCCACCGGAACTCCCCTGGCCATAGGCATCCAGAACCTCACAGGCAGTGCCGGCCTCGGGTATTTCTACGGCCTTCAAAATGGCTCTCCTGCAACAGGATATTCGAGTGACTCATTTCCGACCGCACCATCTGTTATCGGCTTTAAAAGGCCTGTTCGCGCTTCCGTGATTAGCACCTTTCTCGGTCGCCCTAACGACGGCACCCGGGTTACCTGCACCAGCACCAAGGGCTTGGAGACAGACATGTATCTCAGCACCGCAGGCGAAAACGGAGGACTTCTTCGACCCCAAATGTCCGACGGTAACACAACAACATATATCTTTACGGAGGACGGGGAGCGCGAAGGGGTTTACCCGCGCATCAAGGAAATCCTCGATGAAACGACCTTCATTGTCGATCGACCCGCAGTAATATCTGAAGGAGATCTCAGCTTCACCATAACCAATTATCCTCCAGAAGAACCTCCCACAGCTCCGGCGGTTGCGGAAATACAACCATCATTCACCCCAATAGCGGCAACCTATGCCGCCAATCTTCCTACCGCAGCTGTATACCGGGCGGGCGAAAACGGTGCCGATGACGCTAATGGAGACGGCAATCCTGATTCAACGAGGGGAATAGATTTTGAATTCAAATGGTGGAACACTAGCCAAGGAATCAATGCCTTCAACGCCGTGGGGAACTACGACATGCACGTCAGTAACATAGGTGTTGACGGACAAGCCCCCGGCAAAGGCGCAGAAGTTGGTATACTCGCAGAAGACGTAGGTATTGACTTCGCTTCCACCGGAGGTGGCAACACGATTGGAACCGTAAATGCCGACTTTCCCCTGCCCGATGGCAACTGGAGCGCGAGAAATGATTTTAGTTACCGCTTCAACGGTTATCTGGACATGAGGGGGTTTGTGCCCGGGACATACAACATTCTCCTTGGTGCTGATGACACAAACAAGTTCATCATAAATACGGACAAAGGCACTTACAGCGTCGCCTACGACTACGCCAATATTGGGGAACGCACCCTTGAATTCGAGTTTGAAACGCCAGGCCTCTTTCCATTTGATAACGTATTCGCCGAACGGGGCGGAGCCGAATGGGTAGACATAGGCATCCAAGGCGCTGATGATACCACCAGGGGGACTGGAGGCATCGCCGAAAGATTCGTGCTCGGGACCAACCCCTATTCGGGAACCGACCTGATTGGACCTCCTGTTTTTCCAATCGATATTTATCCCTCTGACACGGTTTCGAACGTAACGATTGCACTCAGCGATTGCGCGACGGATTCCGACCCCTCTGCAGACATGCTCTCGGCTGCTGCGTCCGACACCATAGACCTTGGGTTCACCCTGAATCCTGGAACCACCTATTCTTTCGAATACAACCAGCAGACCACCTTTGAGGCGCCACGATACATTTACCTTAACAGCCAATGGGAAACTCTAGAAGGCCCAGGAAACGCCGCGGATTTTGATCCTGCAGATCCTGCCTCCCACACTAGCTTGCAAGTCGCAACTTACCGACTTGAAAATCAGGGCTACGCTGTAGATGGAGAATTAGTCCAAGGAACAGATCAAGTCATCTCACAAGCGCTTACTCAGGATGCGACCGTGGAGTGGCAATGGAAACTACAATATGCCGTTTTCCTCGGCGACAACACGACGCTGGGAGGCAGGTCTGTTGAAATACAAGGTGGCGTAGGAGATCCCGATCCTGTCCGAGGAGTTCACTGGATCGATGAAAACGCGGTTTTCAATGCAAATATCTCCCGGGTCTCCGGCACCGACTCCCTGAACACGGACACAGGTGGATTCCGCTACGAGGTCTCCGGGTATTCCGTGAATACAGTCGACCCGGGTCAGGGGCGAGAGTTAGGCACAGATTACCCGCGAGTCACTCAGACAACTACGTTTGAACCTGAATCTGATACCGAAGTAGACACCTCTGACACGGGTGCCCTGGTGGCTATCGAACCTGTAGTCATCACGGACTGGTCAACAGTGACCTGGACGATGAAAGGACAGGTTCGTTACAGATTTAAGGCATTTGGAATTGCAGATGACTCTGCGTCAGCAACGTTCTTGAATCAGGCCTTCGTGGAGGTCACTTCCACCCCCTACACGCTCGTCTACGTCGACAATCCCAATGCCGAGCTAGAAATTCCTTTCGCATTTAGTCACGCTGACAACCTCGTAGTCACTAACGTTTCTACCGGCGTGCTTCTTGTGGCGGAGACTGACTACACGGTTGCAGCAGACGGATCGTCTGGAACTCTTTCATTAGAAAATTATCAGGAAGCCTCCGATGGCGCCTTAATCCGGATTTCGGATCCCACCGCGGTAGAAACCCAATCCACCGTCTATAACACCGGCAGCCTCCAGGAAGTTTGGGTGAATATTGGAGATGCAGTCACAATCGGGGCCTATTACCGCACCGAAGACAGATGTTATACTCTAACCGATTTTATCGGAACATTGGGCGGAGATCTCAGCTCCCTTAGCAGTA
The DNA here is from genome assembly GCA_002709395.1 of Roseibacillus sp. Classification (GTDB taxonomy): domain Bacteria; phylum Verrucomicrobiota; class Verrucomicrobiia; order Verrucomicrobiales; family Akkermansiaceae; genus Roseibacillus_B. The sequence continues at coordinate 45,478 of PAQU01000052.1, forward strand.
GTATCTCGTCTTGGGAGGATCTGGAATCCTTCGGTGAAAATGGACGTCTCGCAAGAGTCTACTATATCGCCTCTGCGTCCGCTCCCACCGAGGTAGAATTCGAATACAAGCCGACCATCTTCCGCGCTGAGATACCTCTTGGAACCGCCTTTGATCCTACAAGCCCCAACACTTACCTCGTCCCGCAACTTTGTGAGGATGCAGAGTTACGAGCAACCACTTCTGGCTTTGATCTGGTCAGCGCCGTTGCCGCCCCTGAAAGCGACATCGTGGGAGGAAACCCCATCCGCTGGGACCAAGTGGACTACCTGGCCTACCCTGTCCACCCGGGAATCTACGAATTGCAGTGGCCCGATGCCAACGACCCGGGCCAAAGTTACAAGATCCAGATTGTTACCGGGTATCCGGGTGACACGGTGGTTCTTCCTTCCGCCCGGGAAGAATTACTGGCGGACGGCACTGGAAACTCCATCCGGGAGACCCAGACCGATAACAGCGGCAACCAGTTCTACGTGATGTCTACTACCCTCGAACCAGTATCTGAGGACTTCCCGGGTAGCAGCTCCGTCTCAGGAGCAGATGCTCATTACCGACACCTCGTCTACCCAAGTAATAACTCCCGCACTCCGCCCTCCCGCCTCGACCCTCTCACCACTGACCAATGGAATTTTGTCGAACGCACCTACGCGGATACCTTGGTCGACCCGGCTATTGACTCGGCCACCGAAGGAATCGGTTTTACTCCAAACGGTGAAGGGCGCTGCGTCCTGCTCTACAGTCTACGGCCCAATCCCGATGAGGTAGCGACCGGCGATCTCTCCCGGGAATCCCTCGTAGTCCGCGTAATCCGCTGCGAGGAAAAAACCTCTCTCCTGCGCGATGACCCCAAACTGGTCCTCGGCCGCCGCAGCCTCCTCTTGGACGACGCCAGCGATCTGACCTTGGCAGACGCAGCTTCATCTATCATCCTCAATGAGGCCTTTGTGATGGACTTCTGGCTCAACGCCAAGGGACTCCGATCGGGCGATGGCGATGTCATCATTTTTGAAACCACTGATGGCACTCTCAAAGTCACCCTGACTAATTCCCTCTCCAGCACCTTTTCCGTTCTCCAGACCGAGACCGATTCGATCGCTATTCCTTTCGCGTTCAGCACCTCCGAAGACCTCGTGGTCACTAATGTCTCTACCGGAGAGACCCTCGAGGTAGGAAAGGACTACGAACTTCAAGCAGACAGATCCTCTGGAACGCCGTATGGCGCAGTATCCCTCACAGACACCGATAGTTCTACGATTGGAGATCAAATCCGCGTAGACCTCGTAGACCCGGTAGATGCAGGGAGCCAGATCATCCTCACTTACAGAGGGGTGGAGGTTGCCCATGCGTTCTCAACTGCAGGTAGCAACTGGTCTCACTATGCCATTCATGTCTTCCCCTACGACGGCCTAGGACTGGCAGGACGGGAGCAGACGTTTGTTCAATTCTACCAGGATGGAATCCAGGAGCAGCAGGTCGTCCAGTCCTCGTCGCTCGGTTCCGCGGTCACAATAGGACCGAATTCACTCCGCTTCGGGGTCGGAGCAGATCCCGACCGCAACCTCAAGCTGGACCAATTCCGTATTTTTGATGGTGTTGGCAATGACCCAGACGACACCGAGGTCTTGAATTTCCCAAGCCTCTCCATTGCCGAACTCACTGCCTTACGCACCGAGCGGGAGTCTACTCTGCGGGGCGTGGATGCAGACCTGTGGTTCAGCTTTGACTACGACTCAGTCGCGGACGGCCCCGGGTCCGGATCCTTCCCTAGCGAAAATCATAATTTTGAAATTCGTCCCGCTGATGGTCTACCGTTCGACGATAATGGGGACTATCTGGGCTACTGGGCCCACAACAATGTTGAGGAGGTGGCAACCCGGATCTACAGCACTCTCGATACTGCTGGTTTTTCGGGTGGCGGCTACGTCCTCAATGAGGTCTCCAACTACAACGCCCAGATTTATGACCGCGGCGCTCAGGTCGGGTCCTGGGGACCAGTATACCCAGTTAACGATGGATCACTCTACACTGAAGACGAGACCCGCCTGGAGGTCGCCTACTATGAGAATCCGTTTCTTGTAGATGCCAGGAGCCATCCCAATGTCGCCTGGCCCTACGAAGCGGCTGCCTACGATGAGGTTGTTTATCCCACCTATGGCCCTCACTCCAGGAAAGCCATCTATATCGCCAGCCGCCTTGGCTCCGAGGGAGTCGACCAGGATGGCAAGGTCCAGCAGGTCTACGATCTGGAGAATTATGCCAACCTTGCGGTCTACAATCAGTCCGATGCCGGATTACCCGGCTACAATCCCAACGAAGAACATGGTCTGGCCGCGGGATCCAACCGAGCTGCACTCAAAACCAAGGAAGTCGATACAGGTCTTCCAAACAATCCTCCTCTCGCGGCATTCGCCCTGCAAAACAATATCAACGTCACAGAAAAAGGGAATAGCTACACCTCAGATCCCTGGGTGCTAATTCAGGTCAACAATCTGGATACCGGGGAGTATGAAATGTCGGCCTACCGGGTGTTCAAGCAACGGATTGGAGCAATCGATTTTCCCCGGCCGCCCGACGCCGTGGTCAACACGATTGCGGGCCTCCATTACGAGAGCGCCGAGAATCCCGAGGATCGCTTCCTCACCTACGAGCCCGGCGCGGTTCTCGATTTCAACTATGCCTTCGACTATCCCGTCACCGCGGGGGATCTCCTGATCCCTCCCTATCCCCTTAACCTCGTCATCGGGAACGTGACAATGCAGGACAGCCGGGCTGGAAACAATGAAAGCCAGCTAACCCTCTGGACTGATGTGAACGGGAGTAACTGGGTTGTCTCCGGTGGTGGCGGAACCTTCTATTATCAATATTTCTATCCCTTCCGCAGTGACTTCTATCCTCCTGGAGGCACCTCTCTGGCTGCCGGAACGCCGATAGCGTGGATACCTGACCAGGTGAATGGGAGGCATTCTTTCACGGGGCAGGGGGACGACCTCTCTCCAGGCAAGGTAATCTACACCAGTGTATGGGGTTCGGATTATCCAAAGCTCAAGCGAGGAGAGACTCTCACCTATCAAGGCGGCGAGTATTTCAATGAAACCGCCAACGCAGAAGGTCTTCCAGCCCTCGTGGCGATGGCGGCAGCGGAAGTGGTCTTTGATAGCGAAACGCCCACCATGATTATTGACGACGACAATCTGGATTCGTACTCGGCCCGGATCATCAGGCCCCTCGACCGGTTTGAAGCTGAATTCAGCACTGCCGCCATGCAGGATGCGGGGTTCGAGCCAGCAGCATCCACGATTACCGTAGTGGCAGAGCGCTGGTATTTTGCCGATCTCCCGGGATCACTCCAGTCACGCTTTTATTTCGATTCCCTGGCTGAGAAACTCGTCTTTCGGGGCTACCTCAACGAGAAGGACAGCGGTGATCCTGATCTTACTGCCGGACCAGATCCCCTCAATATCCTTGAGCCTAATGTCCTCTCTCCCGATGACTTGACCGTCCTTCAGGCCCTTTCTGAAGACTCTGCGGCCGGCAATGCTGCTTGGGATTCTGCTGTCGAGGCTATCTATGCTCTGTCCCGGAATCCGACCTCTGTCCGAAGCGAGTTGGATGCAGGATTCCCGGTCAAATCCGACAGTTACCTTGCAGGAGTCAGGGAAGCCCCTGCTTCAACAATGTCGATGAATGGCATCGTCCGCAATGCTACGACCGGGATCGTGACTCCCTCGAATGATGAAAGTGAACGGCTGGCGAATCTTGCCCGTAGCCAGGAAAAACTGACTGATTACAGAAGCTCAATTACGAGGGTCGGAAGCCGCAACTCCCTGAACCAGGATACCGTTGAGAACGCGGTCTCTAACCTTACCGCAGAAATCGCTGCGCCCTCTAATCCCGCAGAGCCAGTCTACGCACACCTCGATAGCTTTGGGGTTGGATCTGCCCTGATTACAAACCCGGACCTTCTTCTGAGACCAGCGGATGAAACCTACTACATCACTATTGCGGAAAACAACCGTAGTGAACTTGATGGGGCACCTGTTTCTCTTCATATCATCGAAGTCATTCCCGACCGTTACCGGGGGGCTCTGAAGGTGATCGAGGGGCCCAACGCCTTCAGCGAGAAAATAACGATCCAGCACAATGGGGAATTCGGCGGAAATACTGACAACCTCTATTACGAATGGTGGATCCGCGACGCAACTGCCCTCGATGTCGTTGCCGACGAGGTGCTCGACGATGGGACCCTGAGCGAGGTGGATTCCGAGGGCAACTCCCTCTGGCAACAGTATATCCCTCAAGACCGTGCCACCCTCGATAGCGAGGTGGATCAGCACCGGGGTTTACACTCGATTGTGTTCGAAGGCCGTCCAGACGTCACCTTGGCTGACAAGCTCGTCCTCATGCGCTACCGGCACGTCAACGAATCGGGATGGAACCTTGTCCCTTTCGATTTCATCGACGCAACCGAGGAGTGGATTCCGGGCGAAAGCAACACCGTCGATGCTCCCTTCCAATGGGCTGGAGCCGCCAACTCGCCTCAACTTCAGGCCGATGGCAGCAAACGCTATATTCCCCAGCTGGTCATGGGCTGGGTCAAACGGGTTCTTGACCGGATCAACCCCTACGAGGCGCGCTACACCGACTTCTTCAGCAACGAGAGCCCCGCCCTTTACAGCAGCCAGATCCAGATCGCTGGCGCGCCCTATGCCGGGGCCGTGGCCCTCAATCCGGACAAGGACGTAATCGAAAATACCGGCCTCATTGAGCTCTATGAAACCGTTCTCGCCCGGGCCAGGGACCTTAGCATCGACAACTCCTCCAACGCGGTCAGAACCGATGGTATTTACCAAGCCATCCTTCTCGCTGCGACCCGGCTCGCCGTGCTCTACGAACTCCTCGGACGGGAAGCCTACAGCGACGCCCAAGATTCCACTATCACCGTGACGGAGGACAGTGGCCTGAGTCAAGTGGCCGGTTTCACCCATTCCTTCCAGAACATGGAGGCCAGTCTCCAGCACGAGGAACTCGCTCTCCTGCGGGGGACCGACTTTCTCAAGAGCTACCCGGTCTACAACCGGCTCTTCTGGAACTACACCAAGGGCCTTGGGGAAGCCGCCTACAACGTCAATTACAATATTCACGACGAAAATCGTGACGGCTTTATTAATGAAGATGATGGCCGGGCCTTCTACCCGCAGGGACATGGCGATGCCTGGGGCCATCTCCTGTCTGCCCTCGGAATGCATTATGAACTCCTGCAGCACCCCGTCTTCCAATGGAACGCGCGTTCTGAGCTCTACTCGCTGATGGAAAACGTACTCGAGGTCGACTACCTCGATGAAAAAACCTTTGCCAAACTGGCAGCCTCCAAGGCCCAGGCCGGAGTAGATATCGTCCGCGGCACCTACCGCCTTCACTACACCCAGGACCCTGACGGGCAGTGGCAAGGTTACACCGATGGGGCGGATCCCGCCCGGGCCTGGGGGGTATCGGAATGGGCCCACCGGGCCGGACAAGGAGCCCTCTTCGACTGGGCCGTCGCCAACGCCCTTCTTCCTGAGGAAGCCGAGGACGCTGCCATCGTCGAGAACCCCGAGAACCTCGACTACCTGAAACGCTCCATTGCCACGGATGAAATTGCCCTCATCACCAGCGGCCTCGTGGAAATCCAAGGCGCCCTTGATGAAGCTAATCAGGGAGTGAACCCCCTCGGATTCGATTCCGGGGCCCTCACCTTCGATCTCAATCCGGAGTTCTATGAGAACGCCTCCGGAGGGGATCCGCTCTCACACTTCGAGCAGATATACGAAAGGGCCCTTACCGCAGCTGCCAATGCCATCGGCACCCTCGCATTCGCCACCCAAGCGCAACAGAAACTGAGGAACCTCAGCGACGACACCGACGCCCTTGTCGTAGCTTCCCTGGAACAGGACCTCGATTTCCGTGGCAGCCTCATTGAAATCTTCGGACGTCCTTACGACGGCCAGATTGGCTTCGGCAAAGCTTATCCTGAAGGATATCTGGGGCCTGACACCCTCTTATACGCCTACCTGGATCGTAACACTATTGGTCAAATTATTCCAGATGGAGAAGCTTCCACGAATCCGGCACTGATCACCTTCGAGGGCATACGCCGCCCGATGCGCAATATCGCTGACCAAGACGGAATGGAAGGCTGGTTCTCCGTAGGAGCAAACGAAGATGGTCTCAGCGAGGCTGTGGAAACGTTCGTCGACAGGAACGACTACCTTGACGTCGGAACCATGAGCTTGAACCTGCCGATTCGACGCGCCAGTGACTATTCGTTTGTTGCTGAGAGCTCCTGGGGGCAGCGGCTGAGCTACGGTCTTCTCCAACAAACCCTCGAGGAAATTCTCGCTGAGGAAATCGCATTGGAAGAGACTTCTAAACAATACCAAGGTTTTCTCGGAGATCTCGAAACGATTGTCGTCTCACTGCTTCACGAGATCGAAAGGATGCGCGATCGAGGCAGTATCGGCGATAGCATTCAGGGCCTCAATGCAGCAGTCGATTCCATCATAGCTCTCCAAGAGATGATTGCGATAGCTCTAGACGGGGTAAAGGAGACCGCCGGAGAAGTCATTGAAGCTACGTCGGAAGCCTTTTCTACTTCGATTGGATTTTCAACTGACGTCCTCTCTGGAGCTCGTGCTGCGGTAAAGTTTACTAAGCCAGCGGTAAAAACGGGATTAACATTAGGCGAACGAGTCGCCCAAATTGCGGCAAAGGCTATCGACCTAATAAGGAATCAAGTGGTCGCCGAATTTGAGCGCGATCTTGGGCGTATCGACAACCAAGCGACGATCGAAGGAGCCCTCGCAGAGTTCGAAAACCTATCTGGCAGCAACGGGCCGCTTCTCGCCCAACTTGGAGGACACCTCCAAAGACTGGAGATCCTGCGCCAGACGTATTTCACCCATCTCAACACTGGGTTTAGCCTGCTGCGCAAGAGGGAAGCCTTTAATAAGGTCCTCGCTGCCTCTGTTCAGGAAAACCGCTACGAGGACATGATCTTCCGCCTAACCCGCAACGAGGCCATGGGTAAATACCAGACCGCCTTCAACCATGCCGCCCGCTACACCTGGCTGGCTGCCAAGGCCTACGATTATGAAACCAGCCTTGATCCCGGGAATCCCGCAGCTCCGGGGACCTTACTGAACCAGATCGTCAAAGAGCGCCAGCTAGGGCTCTGGGTTGACGGAGAGCCCCAGGTTGGACAAGGGGGATTGGCAGAAATTCTGGCCACTCTCCAGGCCAACTTTGGGGTCCTGAAGGGTCAGCTCGGGCTTCGTGCTCCTCAGTCTGCCACCGAGAAGCTATCCCTCCGTAGTGAGCTCTTCCGCATTGGGTCGGAGGAGGATTCCAGTGATGAGCGTTGGGCAGAGGCCCTCAAGGCCCGCTGCGTCGAGGACCTCAACGCCCTTCCCGAATTCCGACGCTATTGCCGCCCCTTTGAAACTACATCCGGAGATACCCAACCCGGGCTCGTGATCGAATTCAGCAGCCACATCGAACCGGGCCTTAACTTCTTCGGCAGACCTCTGGGCCCGGGAGATCACAGCTATAGCACGGCGAATTTTGCGACCAAGATCCGGGCCATGGGCGTCTGGATGGAAAACTACAACTCCGCTGGTCTCTCGACCACCCCGCGGGCCTACCTCGTGCCGGTGGGAACCGACTTCCTGCGCACCTCCAGCGAAAACGAACCTGAGGTACGAGCCTGGGACATCGTGGAGCAGCGGATCCCGGTCCCCTACGTGATCAATGGGGCTGACCTCACGGCGCCCGGGTTTATCCCCACCCTCGACGGGGTGGATGGGAGCTTCTCGGATCTGCGCCGCCATGGGGACTTCCGCATCTACCACGATGATGGCAATGCCGAAGCCGACGACAGCGAAATGGAATACGATAGCCGGCTCATCGGGCGCTCGGTCTGGAATTCTCGGTGGCTTCTGATCATCCCGGGAGCGGGCCTGCTCGATGATGCGCAAGAGGGACTCTCCGTCCTCACCAACACCATTTCGGATATTAAGATCCACTTCTCCACCTACTCGCACCAGGGCCAGTAAGCCACCATTCACCGCTTCCTCACCTCAGCCATTCCCCGCCGCAATGAAACTAATTTTTCTCCCCGCCCCGGTGATGCTCCTTCTCGTGCTCCTGACTCTACAGGTTATGGGTCAGGGCTTTACCGATGGTCACGTGTCCTTTTACGGGCAGGTGCGCCAGACCGGAGGTGCCGGAACAAACCTGCTGCAGTCAGGCAATCTCTCCATCACCTTTGCCAGCAAGAGCAACGAGGCCAACCGGGTCACTCTTGAAACACCCCTACGTCCAATCGGCCTTGGAATCACCAAGCCCTATTCATACCGCCTCAAGGTACCTCTCGCCTATCTTCCTGCTTCCCGGCGGCTGGACGACTACTTGGCCGTGGGCCGCTCCACCACTAACTTCGAGATCGAGGGTATTACCATTGATGGCCAACCTGCCACCCTTCCTGACGGGAGCACGGAATTCTATCCCCTCAGCTTTACCAACCGGGGCGACTCCTATCGCCTCGATCTCGTGATCGCCGGCGACAGCACTGACCGCGACGAGGACGGCCTCCCGGACTGGTGGGAGCGCCTGAACAGCCTCGATCCCGACCTTGCCGATGGCGATGCGGATTCCGACGGAGACGGATGGAGCAACCGGGCCGAGTTTCTCCGGGGGACTGACCCGCAGGAAAGCAATCGCGATCCCGAACTGGCAACCGCAGAACTACTTGTCCCCGAACTCGGGGAAGCCGGCTGCCTCCTCCAGTTCCACGACTCCAACAGCTCCCCGGCAGAGATCTCCCTCACCCTGGATTTTGCTCTCCTGGACGGCTTTCTGGTCCGACTGGATGGCGCTCTTCTTGCAGAAAACACCGTCACCCTCACCGCCTCCGCCCTCCAGTCCGGTCGCCTCACCATCGAGCACCGCGATCCCTCCATCCGGTCTGCCTCCCTCCCCCTGTCCTGGAATGACGGTGGAGAGCCGAAGTCCGGCGCGGTGCGCCTGCTGGCAACCAGCCCAAGCAGCACCGATGGGAACGATGCCTCCCTCTGGCTCGACGCTGCCTCCCTCCCAGCCGGGGAAACGGTTTCCTCCTGGGCCGACCGCTCCGGCAACGAGCGTAATGCCATGCAACCACTCGAGGAAAACCAGCCCTCGGTGGCACCTTTCGGCAAGCACCGCAGTGTAGAGTTCAGCAATCCCTCCAGCCACCTCTTCTTCCAGGATGAGGCCATTCCTCCCGGCAATCACACCATCCTCGCGGTCTGGAGCTCTCCCGGTTCCCGCAAGGACTCGCAGGTTCTCCTTTCCTCCAATCGTGGCTTCCTCCGCCTCGAGCCATCCGCCGAGGCCGTCTCCTATCCGAACGCCCCGCTCTACCAGGCCGATGGACTGGCGGTGCGCGGTTACGAATCCTCCCCCGGGGAGATCGCCACCAGCATCTTCCGCCGTGAGGACTCCACCGTGCAGAACATCTTCGGACTCTCCTACAACGGCGAGGAGATCGAGGCCGAGGCCCTTGACCCGGTCCTCCCCACCCTCGGCGCGCGACGACTGGCCCTCCCGGTGGAGGATCCCATCGCGCATGGTTTCGTGGGAAGCCTCCACGAATTGCTCATCTTCCCCACCGCCCTGCCGGAGCAGAAGCTCCGCGATGTCCACGACTACCTCCAGTCAAAGTGGAGCGACCACGTCATCTGGGACTTCAGCACCAGCCTGCGCCCGGTCAGACTGGCCGCAGCCGCTAATGGGCGAAACATCATCCGCGGAGGGCATGGAGACGATGAGCTTGGAGGTGGAGGACAGGAGACCATTCTCTCCGGGGGCCCGGGGGACGACATCCTGCGCGGCACTTCCGGTGCGGACACCTTTGTCTTCGGAGGGATCGACACCGGCAACGACCTCATCGTCGGCTTTGATCCCGAGAACGATGTCATCGACCTGTCCGCCCTGTTCTGGGGAGAATCGGGCGATGCCCGCCAGTTCCTCACCTCCCGGTTCGATACCCGGTTCGACACCCCCATCCCGACCCTCGACACCATCCTCATCCTGCAGCGCCCTGATGGCTCCACCCAGGAGATCGCCCTGCAGGACACCGTCTTCGGCGCCCGGCAGGTGATCGAACTGATCGTCGAAGGCCGCATCCGCATGGGGGGGTTGAGTATTCCCACCGAGGTCACCCTCGCCCTCGCTCCCGGGTCACAGGACGATACCGTCCTGCGCGAGTCTCCTGAGGACTCCTTCTCGGTTGAAGTGACCCGCACCGGCGACGGCACCGCCGGGGCCCTCGAGGTTCCCCTCGGACTGTTTCAGGATGCCCTCGGCGAGGACGTGATCCTCGAGGGTGATGTCAGCAGGAATGGCCAGCGTGCGGTGGTGAACTTCGACCGCGGGGAGACCAGCAAGTTGATCACCTTCCGCCCCCTGCCGGACCTCGAGACCGAAGGCCCGGAGCGGTGGGAAACCGCCATCCTTCCCCACTTCCGCTATGACGTTACTGGAGATCCGGCGGCCCGCTCGGTCAGCGATGATCCCCTGGTCCACCTCGTGGTCACCGAACCGAATGCCCTCACCTCCGGTCAATCGGCTCGTGTGCGCGTCATCCGCGACGGAGCGCCGACGCAAGCTCTCACCGTAAATCTCGAACTGGATGGCACCGCTCTGGAAGGCACTCACATCAACAGCATACCCCGCACCATCACCATCCCGGCCGGACAACCAGCCGCCGAACTGGCCATCACCACCGTGGATGGCTGGGACGGCGCCATGACCCGTATGGCCCTGCTGCGCCTGGTCCCCAGCGAGCGCTATCTTGTCGGCAATCCCCACGAGGCAACCGTCTACGCCGCGCAGGCCACTCCTGATCCTGATGCCAGTGGCTTTGATCGCTGGCTCACCGCGGCCACCGGCGGCGAGATCTCCAGCCTTCTCGACCTGCTTCAGGGCGACCGGTCCGACCAGCTGAGCAACCTGCTAGGCGCCTATGCCGCCGGCCAGTCCGCCGACGATACCCTTACCGCTCCCGGGCTCACTTTCCGACTGGTAGAGAACCGACCCGTCCTCAGCACCCCTCTCTCGACCTCGGCCGCCGACCTGCGCTGGGAGGTTCATGATGTCGACCGGGACAACCAGTGGCGTAACGTGAGCGGCTCCTTCTCCCGGGAACTCTCCGGTGACGCCCTCACCCTCATCGGCCCACCCCGCGGGGAGAAGGACCGCACCAGGCTCTACCGTCTCGTCTTTACCGTGGACCAGGGATCCCTGCTGGACCGGGGAATTGAGAGGTTTACCTCTTCCGGGCGCTACGGCCTCAGGGGCTCCTCCACATGGCGCACGGATCCCGCCACCGGCAATCTCACCAGCACCGCGGGAACTCCCGGTTCCACGAGCCGGCTCATTGTTGAGATTACCGAGCCCACCCTGCTGGAATTTGACATGTCCGTGCAGGAGGGTGGCGAGGCCGACTCCCTCGTCTTCTCCATCAACGGCGAGAGGATGGCGGAAACCTCAGGAGATCCGGTTCAGTTCCGCCGCCAGGTCGATCCGGACCGGCCCATGCTCCTGATGTGGGAATTCAAGGGCCACAGGGGACGGGCCGTTATCGCCAGCCCTGCCTCCGCGGATAACGCCGGCCAGGAATAATCATTCACCACAGGATCATGACCGTTGCGGAAGCAGCTACCGGGATTCGTTGCGCTCCCGTCATTCTCTGCCTCCTGGTCACGCTGAGTTCCTGCAGGGACCCCGGAAGCGCTACTGAATCCTCAACTCCACCCCCAGAGCAGCGGGCAGATGAACTCTTCCGGGTCGGGTCGATCGTGATCCATGAAACCGATCTCACCCACCACCTCAAGGAACACCACGGGGGACGCGCCGACGAAAAAACCCGCCAGAAGGCCCTCAATGATCTTGTCCGGCGGGCCCAGTTCGCCCACGAGGCCATTGAAGCCGGACTCGCTGATGACCCGGTGGTGAACGCCGAGATCAACCGCCTCCTTGAGTCCCGACTGCGCGAGAGCAGACTCAACCCCCTCCTCAAGGAACCCCCGGAGGTCACCGAGGCGCGCCTCCGCGAGCTTTACCAAGCCCAGATCAAACGCTTCCAGTCAGCCGAGACCCGGCAGGTTGCCGTCCTCTGGCTCGACAGTGGCCCCGATCCGGACAAGGCCCGTCGCTACAAGGAACGCCTTGCCGGGGCTCGGAAATTCGCCCTCGAGAACAGGGATATCGCGGACCATCCTGAAAAAGGGTTCTCGATGCTGGGAGCCGACTACTCAGAGCACTCCGCCAGCCGCTTCCGGGGGGGACTGGTCGGATGGATGGGCCGCGAGGGCAATCTCGATTCATGGAGCAAGGCCGTGGCCTCCATCGCCTTCTCTCTCGAGGAAAAGGGCGAGATTTCCGAGGTAACGATCCACAGGGAGGGAGTCTTCCTCGTCCGTCTGGTCGACCGGAAACCCGGGGTGACCCGTTCCTTTGAATCCGTCGCTGCGAGCTTGAAAAGAGCAGAGCAATCCCGCCTCCGGGAGAACATCAGGCAGAAGTTCGAAGAGGAAATCCTGTCCCGGCAGGGAGTCGAGTGGACAACCGGGCAGTGACCGGCACAGCCCCGACTACCGGGCAGGCTTGGGATCATCGATGCGGATCCCGTTAGGCATGAAGGGCACGAAGCTGGCTCCTTTCCTCGATACCACATGGACGGTCACGACCTGGCCCTTTTCGGGAACCGGGGAGTGCCCCTGCGGCCCCGGCAGCGGAGGAATCCGCGTGGCCGGCTGCCAAGCGGTGACAATTACCTTCTCACCAGGCGTCACTCCCTTGCCCTTCGAAACCTTCATAACTTGAAGCCTGATGGCGAAGACCCGGTCACGATGAAGCCCGAAAGCTCCCTCAAACTGAGACTTTTCGGTCCTCGATTTTACCTCCAGGACTCTTCCCTTGATGATGTGAGTGGACCCCTTCCTGAGATCCTCCGGACTGAGAGGCGCCACCGCCGCCGAACTTGATGCTCCCATTGCCATCAAGCCGGCAATCGTGGCAGCAGTAATGTGATGGAGCATGGTTCTCATCTCTAACACCTACCCGCTTTGTATCATTTCCCCGGCCTCACACAAGATTAATGCTAGTAAAGCAGCATTTTATGATGCCCCCTCCTCGCCCTCCACCGGATCGAGCTCGTCCAGTCCGAGCAGTTCAGTCGCCTTAGCGTCCGGGAGGCTCTCCACCGACCGTAGTTTCCGCTCCATGGCCCGGGTTCTCGTGCCGGTCTGTTCGATCGACCGACTGGCGGTGTCGAGCTGACGCTTAACCTTGTCCAGCACCTCTCCGAACTTGCCGAACTCCGTCTTTACCGCAGCCAGCACCTGCCAGACTTCACTGGCCTGTTTTTCAATGGCGAGGGTCCGGAACCCCATTCGCAGGCTGTTCAGCAGCGCGGTCAGGGTGGTGGGTCCGGCAATCAGGATCCGATGATTCTGCTGGATCTCCTCAAGCATCCCGGGCTGCCTGAGGACTTCCGCGTACATTCCCTCGGTGGCGAGGAAGAGGACCGCGAAGTCCGTGGTCGACGGAGGGTTGATATACTTGGTCTGGATCTCCCTCGCCGAGTTACGCACCGTCCGCAGGAACGCATTCAGGGACTTCTCGACAGCTTCAGCATCGGCCTTGTCCGCGGCAGCCTGGAGGCGCTGGTAATCCTCGGTGGGAAACTTGGAGTCAATCGGAAGCCAGATGCAACTCCCGGGATCCTCTTCCGGACCTGGCAACTTGACCGCGAATTCGACCCGCTCGGTGGTATTCTCCCTGGTCTGGACATTGGAAGCGTACTGTTCCGGGGTCAGGGTCTGCCCAAGGATATCCCCCAGCTGGTATTCCGCCCAGGTCCCACGCGCCTTCACGTTGGTGAGCACCCGCTTCAGGTCCCCCACCCCGGAGGCCAGGTTCTGCATCTCTCCCAGTCCCTTCTGCACATTCTCCAATCGTTCACTGACCAGCTTGAAGGATTCTCCCAGACGCTTCTCGAGCGTCTCGTGAAGCTTCTCGTCCACCGTCTTCCGCATCTCCTCAAGCTTCTTCTCATTACCCTCCCGCAACTCCTTGACCCGCTCTTCGAGATTCTCCCGCACCCGGTCAATGGCCCGCCGGTTGGACTCCGAGAGTTCCTCCAGCTTCTTGGTGAACCCTTCCAACTGTGCGTTCTGGACCTTGCTGTTTTCCGCGAGGCTCTTGGTCAGTGAATCGTTCCCGTCCTTGAGCCCCCGCCCGAGTTCCTCCCGGAGTTCCCGCGCAGCCTCCTGGGATTCCCCTCGACCCGCCCGCAATTCATCCCGCAGGACCCGTTCAGCAGAATCCGTGGAACCCTGACGGAGCCGTCCCAGAATCATGACCAGTAGGATCACGGCGACCACCGTGCCAAGCAGGACTGCGATCTGCATTACATCGGACATTCTTCTATTCAGGATTCCTCCGGACTCATGGGCCGTTTGATATGTAGCCCAGGAAAGGAACTACAACCAGCTCCTTTAATACTATCCATTATCAAGCTGATTCCAGAATTACCCGGGGGGATGCCCTTAAGACTTGCTTCAATCCTGAAGAAGCAGCCTCGCCCGCACCCCGGGCCTGATCTTCGACTCGTCATTATCAAATTCAAACCGCGCGCGGAAGAGACCGCTACGAGGATCAACCTCCGGATCGATGAAGATCAGTTCGGCCTCGAACAATCCGGCCTTAGGAAACTCGGGAAAACTCACCCTGTAGACCTCTCCCTTTTTAAGAGTCGCAAGCTGTTTGACAGGCAGGAAGAACATGAGCTTGAGCCGACTCACATCTATGATTTCGAACAGGGGGCCGACCCGCTCCACCGCTTCCCCGGGATCCTTGAGCCGATGCACAATCGTTCCCGACACAGGCGCAAGAATCTTCCGGTCATTCACATCTGCAACAGCCACCTCATGGGCGATGAGAAGCTGATCCAGGTCTGACTTTTTTTCGAGAAGCGTTTCCTTGCTTTCAATCTTCTCTTCGTGCAGCGCCACGGTCGCCTCGTAGACAAAGCGAGCCTTCGCGATCAACTGCTCCAATCGCTCTACCTCAAGATCCTGTTTACGCGACGCCAACTGAGCAAGCAACTCACCCTCCTCCACTTTCTGTCCTTCCTCTACCATGACTGCCGCAACGATCTCCTCCACGGGAGAACTCACCGTGGTCCGATGCCATGCCATGGTAGTCCCCTCAACGTGGGTTTGTCCGACCGCGATTGACAAAGGGCAGGCCAAAAGAGCCGTGGTCACGAACAGGCCGATTATCCGGCTTCCCGTTTTTCGGCCCTTCAATCGCCGGGTTGATCCATTCTTCGCTGATTGCATAACGCTCAAATAATTGTCCCGTAGTAAGCCACAGCGCAATAATCGCTTTGCTCAGGAGGGCATTGCTTGCCACCACATTATCCTTGGCTTCACCAAAAAGCTGCTGCCGCTCAATGACCCGGTAGAGATCACCCTTACCCTGCTCCAGAAGGAGTTCCTCGGCCTCAAGGTTGCTCTGGGCAAGATCTCTGGTTTTAAGGGAAAGCTCCAGACGCTCTCTTGAATTAAGAACGCTCCGGTAAGCCGTATCGACCTCCAGCGCGATTGTGTTACGGGCCTTCCGATAGCCAAGCTCCGCCTGCTCCTTCTGCTTGCGAGCAACCTCAACCACCGACCTACTGGCGTCTCCTCCCAGGTCATTGATCCGGAACTCCACTCCGATTGAAATCTCTCCTCCCTGCTTCTCGGCAGCTTCTTCCATCGCATTTCTAGAGCTGTCGCTCAGACCATAAAGCCCAGCGGTACCCACCAGATTCAGGCTTGGCCGGGAGCTATCTCTGGCCCGCAAAATATTGATTTCTGCCGATTTTATCACCGTCCGGTAATAGGCAAGGTCAGCCCTTTTCTTCATTGCTTGCTCAATCAGGACTTTTCTCGCTGGGAGAGATTTTACCGATCCAAATCCGGATACCGGAATAAGGTTTATATGCCCGTCATCTGCCGGATCCATCCNCATCAGGTCCGCAAGGGCATTCACCAACCGGGCCTTCTGCAGCTTCGCGGCAAGATAATTATCCTCCCGCTGAGTCACCGCCAGCTCTGCAGTCGTAATGTCCCTCTCCACTCCCTTGCCTGCGTCCTGAATCTTCCTATTCCGCTCCACCAAGGCTCTGGCACGGTCTATATTCTCGGACTTGACTAAGAGGGTTTCCTGAGCCGCAACCACGTCGGTATAGCGTGAAGCAACTTCAGCCACCAAGTTCATGGCCTTGATCAGGCTTAGCATCCGTGCCGACTCGACCTTGAGTCTCGCAAGGTCGGTGGCAGCCAGATTACTTTTGCGCCCAAACCCCCTGAGCAATGGCTGGCTCAGGGTGACTCCAACGAATACTTCGTGCTCCGTAGTAAACGAGGAAAAGAGCGGGTTTCTGGTAAGATCATTTTCACCGATGGAGTGACGCACCCCGAGGTCGACTGTCGTTCCGGGCGAGAACCGCTTCGTGAACGACATCCGACTCCGCCAGTTGTCTTCCCCAAAGATCCGCAGACTTCTGCTATTCGTGGCAGAAGCTTCTCGTGCATTCTGAGGCTTGTCACGGTGCTCCAAGACACTCGAGGCTTCAAAATTCCAAGCGAATGCCGCCAACTCGGTCCGGATATCCTCCTTTCCAATAAGAACATTAAGCTGCTCTGATTTGAGGTCCGGATTCTCCCTGATCGCTCTTTCAATACAATTCTTGAGGCTGAGCCCACTCCCCAGTCGTATTTCTTCTCCACAGACCTGAGCAATACCCGCATGTAATCCCAAGGTGAACAATATAGCCTTTTTCATAGGGGGGGCATCCGATTAACCAATGAATAGAATACAGACCAGAATTTTCTATCTTCTGACGACCCTTCTCGATCGCCCGTGGCAGGAGAAATCCATCTCCGCGCTGTTGTAGCAACACTCTGTCCTTGGTCTTAGTGAGGCGAACATCTTATTACACATCCCTTTAAGGAACGCTCCTCCGAAGGAGAACCCTCGCTCCCGTATTTGATCAGGGCCTCTCCTCATGGAACCTTACTCCCACCTCCGGTCATTTCGAGACTCGCAGAAACCACCTTGGCTGACCCGGGCAGGGGTTCGACCCCAATGGTCAGGAGATACTCTTCTCCTTCCCGGGGGGTAAACCCGGAAGCGCCAGCTTGACCGGGATCACCTCGCAGGTAGACGAATCTCTCCGTTCCATTCATCGATCCCGACCAGGTCCACTCATGGAACGGCGCAATGCAATTAAGGACCTCTTTTCCTTCCTTGGTCTTCAGCAGGACGCTCACGTTCGCCCGGTTGCACTCCATCTTGTCGTTCCCAACTGGCTTCAGGGGAGGAAGGCCCCTGAGGGTAAATCCGAGCGTAAAGCGAACTTCAGGCAACCCAGTCACCTTGAATGTCCGGGTCGTCTTCCGGGAAAAATCCAGGTCCCCGAGCTTGAGAAGATATCGATCCACCCTCGCCCGGGGGCCCTTGTCAAAAAACGTTCCATCACCCCGGTAGTTTCCCCCGGCAATATTCCCGGGCCCGGTCTTTTCTTCGGCGCATCCCAAGAAGAGCAGCANGATGATACAGATGACTCCTTCGATCACTCGCTTCATACCCGGATAATGCCTCCCCGATTGAACAGATTGTGACCGTANCTACTTCGGGGCGGCCTCCCCATGAGGGTAACGATAATCGGCCTTGTCATCAGTCGAAACCTTGCGAGTCGACCCATCCTCAAGANTATGAAGAAAAAGCTTCCGGCCGGCGTGATAGACAATCGCACTCTCATCCTTCGTCCAGCGCGGGTAGGCAAACCAGGTTGGCTTGCCCTCCTGGTTGGCAAAGGCTTTCGCATTGCTGATGAGACGCTTGCCGACATCAAAGTCTGCAAGATACAGCGTTCGCCCGGCTACCTTGCGCTTGAATCCCCTGGTATACTCAAAGCAGATTTTCTTCTGACTCGGTGAGATGCTTATCCGGTCAAGGGTCCCCTTCCCGGCAAGGTCACAGGCCACTCGCTCGAAACGAGGAGTTCCCTTCCGGTTGGGCGTCATGAGAAAGTAGCCCCGCTTCTGCCCCGGGGGATTACCCCCCACGAGGATCCGACCATCGTTCACAGTNGTATAGGCCCAGGTGTGATATCCCTTACCGGTAAGCGCATACTCCTCTCCTGGCCTCGCTCCCACCCGACTTGCCATCACCCGGAAGGTTCCAGTCTGCGGATTGCGCCGATTCCAGATCGGGGTATTGGTTCCATCCCGGGTCCAGGTCTGGTTGAAATCGGTATGGGTTCCATCGGTAAGCTGGTGAAACCCGCTGCCATCAACCTTGATGATGCAGATTGCGGTCTTCCACTTAACCACGTCCGGGTCGTTCTTCAGGCGCCGGAAGAATACCAGCATGTCCCCCGTTCTCGACCACGACGGCTTGAAGTCCCAGTGTCCCTTCGTCAGGGGCTTGCCTTCCCGGGACCCCAGAATGCCCACATGAATCTCTCCGTCCTTGTAATAGGACGAGCGGTGCACCATTTCCGCCCCGGCAGGAGAAATCACACAAAGCAATGCCGCGAGAAGCAGAGGACTGGGAATATGAGTCCTGCCACGGGGAGCACTCACAGGTCTCAGAGAAAGAATGACCCGGGACCATCTGAAACCACCTTGCCGTCTGCCACTCATACAGGATTCAATCCTAGGACAACCCCACCGATGATCCAATCCTGAATGCTCGGCCAGCTCCCAGAATTTGGGTGATTTCCCCTGAAGTTGACTCACAGTAGCTTCCACCGGGTGACAGGCTGTCCAGCCCCGGAGATGCTACTCATCCTTCCCTTCATCCCTCACAAATGAAACTGCTTCTATCGACCCTCCCCATTCTCTGCCTCGGCGCGCAGGCCCTTGCCCAGGACGCCGCTCCCACTCCCATTCGCGTCACCGAGGGGCCAATCCTGGGAAGGCCTGCCCCAGACTCCATGACCCTNTGGGTCCGGACCGAGCGAAAAGGCGAGGTCGAGGTCTTCTACGGNNGGGAGGCNGGNAAACTCGANCNTTCCCTTACCTTCAGCACAAGGGGACCCGAGCACGACTACACCGGNCTNCTCACNATNGANNANCTNTCNCCCGATACCCGTTACTACTACCGGATCGCGGATCACCANCTGCAAGGNTCGTTCCGCACCATGCCGCGGGCAGAGGATTACCGGAACCCTNCGGGCAANCCNGANGGNNTGTTCAACTTCCGCTTCGAGTTCGCCTGTGGCAANAANCCAAAAGGNGGCGGNGACAGCGTNGGACCNACTCTCCCCATCTTTGACACCCTGAATNCCNNGGTCCGCGACCNGATCCACTTCGCCATCCTCAATGGCGACTGGCTCTACGAAACCCGTCGCGATTACCCCCCGACCGAATGGCTCCACCAGGTCGGCCTGGNCAGNNANGACNCTCCCCGGATTGTANANAAGGCCCCCACCATNGTCGGGGTCTGGCAGAACTACAAGGACCTCCTCCACCGNGGCCGCAACCTCGCGGAATGGCANCGNCACATGCCNACCTACTATACCGCCGATGACCACGAACTCATCAACGACATCTACGGAACGGCGGAAACGGGTTACGTCAACCGNCGTGCTGTCTTCCGGGACATCGCNACCCGGGCCTGGTTCGACTANCTNGCCTGGNCCAACCCGGTGAAACATGACACCCCGGCCTGGTTNGGTTCNGCGGANTTCAAGAAAGGNAGTGANATCCTNGTGGACAAGGACGCCGACTTCACCCGGNTGAACCTCAGGGACATGGCCAANCTNCACGTNCACTGGGGAACTCCCACCGCCGGGGTTCCCGATGCCAGNCTTGATGNCGAACCGGGNAATCCCAACTCCGCNGTCTACGAGATCGTAAAGGTCNTNGGCCCCANCAANCTGAAGGTCTCCCCTCCTGCGAAGGNGGATGGNCAGGCTTCCTATTCCATCGGTCGNCGTTGCTACGGAAAATTCACGGTCTCGAACTGCGACTTCTTCCTCCTNGATACCCGCAGTCACCGTAGCCTCCACAATGTNGACAAACCGGATAACCCCGAGGCCACCATGCTCGGNAANCAGCANCTGAAATGGCTCATGGATGGNATCCGCGAAAGCAAATCCGACTTCATCTTCGTNGTCTCCTCGGTCAACTTCATGGTTCCCCACGTCGGAAGCGGGGGCGGGGCGGACAAGCAGGCCCGGATCAAGAAGGATGACGCCTGGACCGTGTTCCTGCAGGAGCGTGAGGAACTGATCAAATTCTGGGATGATCTCGACAAGGCGGTCTTTGTCCTGACCGGCGACCTGCACAACAGCTTTGCGATCAAGATTACCGATAATGTCTACGAGTTCGCCAGTGGCCCACACAACTCGATCAATCATGCCCCCATGAAGGATGAGGGCGGCCGTCCCGCCAACGGCAGGTTCAAGTATGGCCCCCGGGCCTGCGACATCCGCTGGTCCAGTTATGCCATGGAGGACATCCCCCGGGCCAATCGTACCTTTCCCCACTATTGCGTGGTCCAGGTCAACAACGTCTTCAACAACCCGGTCGAACGCGGGGGCGAACGCTGGTTCGCCTTTCCACATCCCCAGGTCATCTTCCAGTTCCACGACGCCATCACCGGGGAGCTCCGTTACTCCGAGACCATCGTCCTGGGCCTCGAATAGAGCGAACGAATCAGCTCCGAATGGATCCCCACACTCCGGACGACAGGATCACGGAATAATGTATTCACTCCACGTTCCAGAACTCATGTGGAAGCCGGGAGAAAGGCCTGTCGGTGCGCCATGTCCAGCTCCTCAGATGGCAGGTGCTCCCACGCCTTATCAATGGAGAAGCAAGGAAACTCACCTCATGGGCTCCTGCCACACTTTCCACTTTGCTCATTGGACAAGGAAAAATAAGGTATAGGGGATGAGGCCGATGCACATGGTGTTGCTGGCTTTTTGCCTGCAATGCCCCCTGCTGGGGGCGAACAAGCCTGAACCGTCACCGGATGGTTATTTCGTGGATGAGGTATGGGCCAAGGTTGGTGAGTTATCCTGCCTGAAATGTCACAACAACGCGGGTGAGGCGGAGGACAGCCGGTTCATCCTCAGGCAAACAATCCTCCTCGATGGAGCGGAACTCCGAACTGCTCATCAGGCCAACTACAACGCCTTTGCAAAGATGGCCCGGATGCGTAAAGGGGGGCAATTGCCCCGGCTGTCCCTGAAGCCGGTCGGCGAACTGGAGCATGGAGGCGATCAGGTCCTGAAATCCGGCTCCACGGGTCATCTCATCCTCAAGGAATTCGTCCGGCGCATGGAAGGGGAACCCTCTCCCGCATCTCCCGGGAAATACCAACCGGGCTCCTTCTTTGAAGGAGTGACCATGATCAGTGACCAAGGCCTTCTGCGCCGACTAGCTCTTTCACTGGCCGGTCGTCTGCCCACCAAAGAGGAAAGGCGGGTTATCAGGGAAAATGGCCTGGCCGGACTGGACTCGGTCCTCGACCAGTTGATGAACGAGGATGCCTTTTACGAACGACTCAAGGAAGGCTTCAACGACATCTTCCTGACCGATGGTTACGAGGGCAATGGTGAGTCGATCCTTTCCTACGATCATTTCAACAAAACACGTCACTGGTATCAGAAGCATGACTTCAGCCATATCGACGGCAAAAAGAAGCGGCAGGAAGCCCTTTGGGACATGGCACGCGTTTACCGTGAATCGATCCGCGCCGAACCTCTCGAGTTGATTGCCCATGTGGTGCGCAACAACAGGCCGTTCACTGAGATCATGACCGCCGACTACATGATGGTCTCGCCCTACTCGGCCAGGGGTTACGGTATTTATCAACAGGTCGAGGAACAGTTCAAGGACCCTGACAATCCTTTTGAATATGTGGCGGCCAGATTGCCTGCCCTGCAGAGCAGACAGGGAAAGGTACAGGAATCAGGGACCGGGAACTACCCGCATGCCGGTCTCCTCAGCACGTTTCACTATCTGCGCCGCTACCCGACAACGGAAACCAATCGCAACCGGCTCAGGGCCCGCATGTATTACGAGCACTTCCTCGGCATCGACGTCATGGAACTGGCGGATCAGGTCGCCGATGCTGCCGCCATCGATGCCAGGTATGAGACCCCCTGGATGGAGGCGGCGGATTGCGTGGTCTGCCATCGGACCATCGACCCGGTGGCAGGCTTGTTTCAGGATTTCTACAATGAGGAAGGACACTTCAGCCCCCGCAAGGAAGGCTGGTTCAAGGATATGTTTGTTCCCGGGCTGGAAGGCGAGGATCTACCCGGGGAGGAAAAATGGCGCGCCCTGCAGTGGCTCGCTTCGCTTACTGCCAAGGATCCCCGTTTTGCCGTCGCGATGACAGAACACGTCTGGTATATCCTGAGTGGCCGCATGGCGCTGCGGCCACCGCAGGACATCGAGGATCCTCTCTTTACTCCCCGTCGCCGCGCCTACTCCATGCAGCGAGGGGAAATTTCCCGGGTTGCCAAGCACTTTGCCCGGAAGGGCTTTAAGCTCAAGATGGTCTTCAAGGAGCTTGCCAAGTCACCCTTTTACCGGGCCGACGGACTTAAGGCCGTGGTTGAGCATCCCCATCGCAAGACGGAACTCCACGACCTCGGCGTGACCCGCCTGTTGACTCCCGAGCAACTGGAAAGGAAAATTGAAGCCCTTTTTGGCAAGCGCTGGGGAAAGGTGGAAAGCACAATGAAGATCCTTTACGGCGGCATCAACTCGCAATCGGTCACCGAGCGCCTGTCAGAGCCAAGCGGTGCCATGGGGGCCATCCAGCGCATCATGGCCAACGATGTGTCCTGCCTGCACGTCACACCGGACTTTGCCCTCGATCCGGCCAGGCGGCGATTGTTCCCGACCATTGAAAAGGATATTGTTCCCGGCGAAAATCCGGCCAATGACCTCAGGATCCGCAAGGCTATTGTGAGTCTGCGCGCGCACCTTCTGGACCTTCATGAGGCTATCAATCACCCGGAGGTTGACAGGACGTTTGAGCTTTTTTCAGCAGTGGTGGCCGAAGCCGGGAAACGCAAGGACGTTGACACGCGCGACAGCTATCATTGTGGGCGCATTGCCGGCAAACGGGTCGAGGATCCGCATTATACCCTGCGTGGGTGGCGTGCCGTGGTGACCTACCTGTTGCGACAACCTGAGTTTCTCTACGAATAAACGACCCGGCCATGCGACGCGACTTTCTGAAATTCTGTGGCCAGGCGGGACTTGGGTTGGCGATGCCCGTAAGCTGGTCCAGCCCGCTGCACGGCAAGACTGGGGAACCTGACCCCTACGAAGGCCCTTATTACGTTGTGTTCAA
>PAQU01000053.1 GCA_002709395.1 Roseibacillus sp.
GGTGGTGTGGTCTCCGGCATCCACAAGGGCTACTTCCGACGGGCGATCGACGTCAGTGGGTCCACGGGCAATCACACGTTTTACCCGTCTGGTATGCTGGCAGGATTTCCCGGATAATCTCCTGCCGGAAGAGTTGCAGGAGAATAATCCGCTGGGCATTTCAAGAATCGTGGACGGGACGCGGATTGAATCCTGACAGGGAATGGGAACGAGGATCCGCTATCATGAAGATACAGTCAGTATCGAGGAGAATGGATGGCTGCTTTGTGAGCTTCCCCGTCTTCCCGGGCCGACTCACAGCGTCTGGGACGTCCTGGCTTGTGCGGTAAAGCTCTTTGCCCCCGGTTCCCGCATGGCGATGCTGGGATTTGCCGGGGGAGGGATGGTGGGGGCCATGCGGGCGATAGGGTGCGAACAGGAAGTTGCGGCGGTTGATCTCTGGACCGAGGGATTTGATATTTTCCGGGAGGTGGCTGCAGATTGGAGCGGGGCGGTTCATTTCCATGCGGAGGATGCGGTGGCCTGGATGAGAATACAGCGGATGCTCTTTGATGTGATCGTGGAGGATCTTTCCGTCCCACGTGATGGGGATGTGGTCAAACCGGAGGCCTCGTGGATTGACCTGCCTTCCCTGATGCGAAGAAAAGTGAAGAAGAGCGGGGTGGTGATCACCAACCTGCTCCCGACTCCGGGCATCTCATGGAAAAACCTTGTTTCTGCTGCCCGGGTTGGTCCTGGGGTGGTGGTGGAGTTCGAGAGCTATTACAACAGGGTCCTGATCCAGGGACATGGGGTGGGGCAGGCAAGATCCAGTGGTAACCGGCTTCGAAAGATGATGCGTCTGATGGGGAGTGATCTCGCCGGGGGAATCAGGGTTCACAGCCTTCAGGACTCAGATTGGCCCAGGTAGACAGTACTTTGGGACTGGCAGTCCTGTAACGGATTAGGGAAGGCCACAACCTTTGTCTCCGTAACAGCGAAGGCGCTGCCGAGAAGAGCCTGGAACTCCGGGTCTGGGGGATCATCGGACCACATTGCGAAGACGCCCCCGGGTTTGAGGAAAGATTGCAGACTATTGAGCCCTTCCCTTGAGTAGAATGGTTGATGCCGTTCGTGGATCAGGTTGCGGGGAGAGTGGTCGATATCGAGGAGAATCACATCGAAACGGGATCCGGGTTGGGCCGGGTCGAATCCCTGTCCTGCAGCGAGGGCAAAGAAGTCCCCCTCGATCAGGCGGCAGCGCGGATTGCCATGTAGTTCTGATCCAAGCGGGACCATTTCCCGCTGATGCCAGCTGATTACCGCCGGAAGGGCTTCCACGACGAGAAGCTGAGTGACCCGGGCATCCTTCAGAGCGGCCTGAGCGGTATATCCCAGCCCAAGGCCTCCTACTACTACCGAGAGGTTCGTCTTCCCGGCCGGCAGGCGTGCGAGGGCGAGGTCAGCGAGGGCGATTTCCACCGTGGTGAAGAGGCTGGACATGAGATAACCGGTTCCGAGGATGATCTCGTAGACTTCCAGGCCATCGAGGGAACGCATTCGGCGGCGCCTGAGGGTGAGGGAGCCCAGCGGAGTCTCCTGATAGTCCAGTTCTTCGTAGTCGAGGGGCATTAGAGGCGAGACACTGAGCACCAGGATCCGGACATGCGAGAAGGATCTTGCTTCCCATCAGGATTGCACGGCTCCCGATGTTTTCTAAGGATGGTTTTCATGATCGAAATTCCCCTGGGGCGCCTGGCACTCTCTCTTCTTCCCCTTTTGTTCGTAGGCTGGATCTCCTTTCGGTGGGGTGGTCGGCACGGAACCCTCTCGGTGGCGACGGGTCGGATGGTGGTGCAGTTGTTTCTGATCGGCTATGTCCTCAGTTTTCTCTTCGGCGTCCAGAGCCCGTGGATGGCCCTGGGTGTTGCCGTATTCATGATAGTGATTTCTTCCTGGATTGCGATTCGCACGGTGAAGGAACAGCGCTGGGCTTCCTACTGGGACGCCTTGCTTGCAATTGGGATTGGGGGAGGCCTGGTCTATATTCTGGTTATCTTTGGGGTGATTGCAGCGGATCCCTGGTACGAACCAAAATATGCCATCAGCCTTCCGGGGATGATTTTTGCCAATGCGATGACCGCCGTGACCTTGAGTGCGGAACGCTACGATGCGGAACGAAAGGGGGGGGGCAGCAGGAAGCATGCACGCAACACGGCATGGAATGCGGCCCTTATTCCTCAGGTGAATACGTTCCTCGCGGTGGGACTGGTGGCGCTTCCCGGAATCATGACCGGGCAGGTTATTGCAGGAGCGGACCCGATGGAAGCAGTGCGCTACCAGATCATGGTGATGGCAATGGTAATGGGATCGGCGGGACTGGCGGTCGCGATTTTTCTCGTGCGCCGGGTCCGGGGGGAGCTGCGACCGGAAACCTGAGCTTCCCGGCGGGGTCCGGCCTTACTTCTTTCGCCCAGTCGAAGGCTTCTTGCCGTGGGTGTGTCGGTGTTGATCACAGAGGCAGGCGTATTCCAAGGAATCACACCGGGAACATGGTTTCAGGTTCAAGTTCATCCGGATAATGGTGGGCTTCGCCTTGGGTGACATCCTGATCTGGATGACGGTGGGGATGAGCAAACCCTTGGGGAGAGCTTTGTCGGACAGGAAGGAATTGCCCTTTCGGGCGAACTTCATACGGGTGGGACTGGTTCGTTTTCCGCAGATCACTGATATGCTCTGCTTGCCTGGAGCAGTAGCCTTGCCCTTTCCGGTCAGGAAGGTGACCTGGAGCTTTCGATCCCTGGTGACGAAGAGTTCCGCATGAGGGTGAACATCATGAAGAACCTTTCCGCCGTGGGGACCGGCCATTGCCGCATGATGGTGGTGGTGACCGCTTCCTTCGTCAGCCCGGGCAGATTGGAGCAGGGTGCAGAGAAGAAAAAAGGCCGCTACCGGCACCGAAATACGAAAAGCACAGGTCTTCTTCATGCATTTGCAGGTTCTCTCCTGTGAAAAGTGCCTGATATCTCCTGATTGTCGAGAACTCTCAAAAAGTTCTGAGCGTTGCTAGCCACCCCCGAGGGCTCTAATTAGAGTGAGATGATCCTTCAGAAGAGCGTGGCGCAGGGCCAGGTGCTGGCGTCTTCCCTCCAGACTGCGGCGCTCACTTTCGAAGAGCTCAACCTGTGAGATGATACCCTTGTCGAAGGTCGCGATGGTATTCCGGCGTGCCTTTTCAAGAGCCGTCACCTCCCGTTGGGCAACCTGAAGCTGGCGATGTCTATTCACGAGGTTGAGGTAGGCCCCTTCGACTTCTTCGAAAGCTAGAAGAGCTTTCCTGCGATAGATCGCAGCAGACTCCTCAGTTGCCGCCCGGTTGGAAGCGACCGTGGCAAGGCGCTGGGGGTCGTAGATCGGAATGTCCAGAAGGGGGCCTGCCGAGGCTGTCCACATGCGAAAATCCGAAAGCAGGGATGAGCTTCGGCCGCTGGCTCCGGCTCCGAGAGTCAGGGAAGGCAGCAGATTGAGGCGCGCAGATTCCTCAAGCTCAAAGGCGGATCTCAATCGAGCCTCTGCGGCGAGGAGATCCGGGCGCCTGGCGAGGACCTCGGAGGTAGTCCGGTGAGGGAGGGGCGGGGTCCTGATAGTCCGTAAGTGGGTCGCCGAAACTGGTAGAGAAGCCCCTCCGCAGAGGTTTTCAAGTTGCAGGTGGGCGAGGCCGCGGAGTCGATCAAGATCAAGAAGGTTCCTTGTGAGCTTCTCGTGTTCAGCCTGCTGCCGCAGGAGGGACGTTTCGGATATGAGCTCTGCTTTTGCTCTTTCCCGGAGCGCTTCCAGGATCTTGCGGTTGGCTGCCACGGAATCGGAGATGATAGCGCGTTCCTCATTGAGTCGCAGGATGCGGAAATGAGCTTCGGCCACCCGCGTAGCGGTCAGGAGGCGGCCGGCGTGGAGATCCCAGAAGGCTGCCCTTTCGGCCTCCCGGGCGGCCCGGATACTGGCGCGGATTCGTCCGGACAGGTCTACTTCCCAGGAGAGAGAGCCCGAGCTGGTCCAGGGTTGAAGATCTTCGGGGGAATAGCCGGTACTACGGTTCTGCTCCCTTCCGGGGAGTAGTCCGCTTCCCAGATTGAAGGTTGGCCAGGTGGCCGCCCGGGCCTGATCGGACTGGGTCCGGGACCGGGTCAGTCGTTTGCCGAGGATGGCGAGGCCAGGGTTGAGGGAGAGGGCGGTGGCGAGATGGGAATTGAGCTGGGAATCCCCAAAGCCTTCCCACCAGTTCTGGCGCAGGGAGGACTTTGCCCATGCAGGGGCATTCTTCCATGCAGCGTCCCGTTGAAATTCTACCGGTGGTTTCTTGCGGGGGAGGTATGGCGCACAGGAGGCTACGAGAGCCGGGAGGAGCACCATGATGACAGGGAGTCGAATCACGGTTTCGTTTCAGTAGTTCCGCCAGTCGGCACCATGGCAACATGAATTCCGGTGGCATTGACAAGGTAGTTGTTCTCGTTTGATCCCTCGGCCACCTCACCCACTACGATGAGGGAGCTGAGCTCCTTCAGGCCTCCGAGCCCCCGCAACCCGGCCTTAAGGGGGCGACCCTTTTCGTCAAGGACCTGGATCGTTGCGACACTGGCAGTGACCACATCCGGGTCGGCACAGCAGACATCCCAAGGGGTTTTGCATTCGTCGCCAGGAATCAGGTCACAGGAAGTTATTCTGGCAGGGTCCCCAAGAGTCAGGAGAGCGCGGGACTGGATGATTGGTTTTTCGTTTCCCATGATCTTGCCGGAAAGAACAACCCTTGTCCCGGGGATCGGTTTCCGGCGGGCCTCTGTGATGGAAACCGGTCCTTCCGGGGCTTCGCTGAGAAGGATTCTGGAAAGAGCGTGTGAGGCGGAGGGGCCCGGAGACTTATTGGCCTCCATCTGGCCGTCCTCACGGTCGCATGAGATCAGTGCGAGAAAAAAGGTGATGCCGAAGAGGAGTCTGGAATTCGTGGTCATCTTGGTTGTAGTGGTTTTCGGGAATTTACTGGATCGGAAGTGGCTGGTTGAGAATGAGGGCAATGATCAGGATCTGGGGAGAAGCCAGCAGGGGAAGGGCGAGGGCAAGTTTCCAGGACCTGGTGGTCTCACGGAGGGCCATGATCTCGGTATAATCGGTTGCGGCTCCTGCCATGAGGAAGGCAAATCCGTTGCCAGGAGCTCCCGCCCGGGTAAGAAGATCGGAGGCTAGGGGACTGGAGCCCTCGGAGCAGACTTCGATAAACGTTGCGGCAATGAAAGTCAGGGTCAGGCCAGCGATTGTAGGTCCGAACCATTGGGCAAAGGTTGATGGGTCAAAGGTAGCTCTAAGGATTGCGACGAGAACAATACCCAGCAGGATCCAGCGCAGGATCATTCGGGATTCCCCCAGAGCACGTCTGGCGTGCTTCAGGAAAAAGGTCCGATTGAAGGTGGCGGCAGCATAACGTTCCCGGGCAGAGGCCCAGAATCGGAAATCGGAGGGCAGGTCTCTCTGGTTGGGATTGGCAGCGAGAAATCCGTTCCGCACGAGTAATTCCGCGACAAGTCCGGTGGTTATGCCGATTGCGGCGGAGAGGACAATGATGACCAGGGTCCACTTGAGACCGATCAGGGCAATCAGGATGAGGGTGGTGGAAAAGGAGTTCCACGGACTTGCAATCAGGAAGGCGAAAACCTGACCGAGGGAGGCTCCCCGCTCGTAGAGTTTCATGCCAACCAGCAGGATGCCATGGTTACAAAGGTCGAGGAGAAGCCCTGCTCCGCAGGCACGGAGGATGCCGTTACAGCGCCCGCCGGGGCCAAGAATGGCGGTGATGAACTGCCTGGGAATCATTCCGATAAAACCTACCGCCACGATTCCGAGGAGGATCCCCCACCACATCCTGGTTGTCATTTCGAAGGCTCCATGTGCGAAGGCCCCAAGACGGGATCCATCGAGGGAATGCTGACAGAAGCAGTGAGCGATTGAGGCGATCGTTACCACCAGGAGGCAGGACCAGAAGAGCCAGTCGATTCTGCGCCCCGGGGAGCAGCAGGGCGATTGGTCCGGGGGGTCGG
The DNA here is from genome assembly GCA_002709395.1 of Roseibacillus sp. Classification (GTDB taxonomy): domain Bacteria; phylum Verrucomicrobiota; class Verrucomicrobiia; order Verrucomicrobiales; family Akkermansiaceae; genus Roseibacillus_B. The sequence continues at coordinate 6,066 of PAQU01000053.1, forward strand.
CCGGGGGCTGGGAGCAGCAGGATGACATGGGTGGAAGGGTCAGGAGGAGCGGAGGGCAACGGGCAGGGTGGGCTGAAGGCAGCGCAGGGCGGGTGGAAGAGTGCCTATGGTTCCCAGGGCTATTCCGGTGGCAAGCCCGGTGAGAATAATCCGGGGGGTAAGTTCAATCGTGAAGGTGCCAAGGGAGAATGGAAGATTGAGGCCATCGAGAAGAATCAGGGCGACAATGAAGGCGAGGAGTGACCCGCTGAGGGTGGCGAGGAGGGACTCCTGGATGAAGGAGAGAAGAAGGGATCGACGAGTGTAGCCGATGCATTGGAGGGTAGCCATCTCACGGATACGCGAGGCGAAGGCGGCATAAAGGGTGTTGAGCCCCCCGAAGAGGGCCCCGGCTGCGACGAGGGCGGTGGTAATCCAGATCATGGCCCTGACTGGAGCGTAAAAGCTACTGAGTTTGTCGTAATACAGGTCCTCCCGGATGGCGGAGAGTTCGAGATCGTTTCGCTGGAGAGTGAAGACATGCGCATCATCAAACTCCCCGTCGTCGAGGCGGAGGTAGACCGCTGAAAGCGTGTCCCTCTGGGTGAGCGAGGCAAGGTCATTGCGATCAAACCATGCCTCGGATTCAAGTACCGTCCCGGTGGCTTCGAAGACACCAGAAATCGTAAACTCGTCATTGCCGAAGGAAACGAGTCTTCCGGGAGAAAGGTCCCGGGCTGGAACTCCGAAGCGCCGGTGCAGAAGGCGACCGACCATGACCTGCCCCGGGCGGGGGAATGCCCCCTCGAGGATACGAACGCGATTGTGAACAAGGAGGGCCTTTTCGGTTACGCCCCTGAGAAGGGAAGGTTCCTCCTTTCCTCCGGGGATACGGAGGGGCGCCATGTAGACGATTTCCCCGGAGGCGGCAGTGTTGCCGAGAGGTTGGGCGAGGCCAGGGACAGCGGTGGCGGCGGCAGCCTCCGCATCGAGGTGAACTTCCGAGCGCTCTACGCTTTCCTCACTACCTGTTCCCACAAGGATCACGTTCTTACTCGACCCGGATGCCTGCAGGAGTTGCTCCATGCCATGATTGAGTGCGGTTGCTGCAATCACAAGAAGTACGACCAGGGCGCTGCCTCCCACCGTCTGGAGAAGACGGCCAGGATCGCGGAAGAGGTTCCGGATTGCGTAGGTGATGGGAAGCATTGGGGACGGGTTCGGAGTTCCAGTCGTCAGGCGGTATTGAGGGATTCCACGAGAGATTGGCGGGACGCTCGCCAGGCGGGGTAGAGAGAGGCCGCAAACCCGAGGATCAGGGCGACCAGGAGCCCCTTGAACAGGACAGCGGAGCTTGGGGTGATGGCAAGGGTGAGGCCTTCATTACCAAGGGTGTAGGATTGCCAATGCAGAAAGAGAAAGGCGGAGACCACTCCAAGGGCTCCTCCGAGAAGTCCCAGCAGCAAACCTTCGCAGGTGATGAGGCAGGCGATGCGAAGGCGTGAAAACCCGAGGGTTTGGAGGACCGCGGTTTCCTTGATGCGCCCACGGACGATAAGGAGGACAGCATTAGCAACCAGTCCGAGGACTGCTGCAACAGCACCCAGTCCGAGCCAGTGGGTGAATCCGATGAGCTCAATCATCTGCTTGGCTGTTTCAGCAAAGAAGGCTTTCTCCGGACGGGTGTTGGTAGGCTGTGAATCAGCCCGGAAGGTTGCATCAATTTTCTGTGCGACCGGGTCGAGAAGGTCAGCCGAGTCGACTTTGACATTGAACTGAGTGACTGTTCCGAGTCCCACCCGGGAGGCCTGCTGGAGGAAGGGCAGATGAACATAGGCGACGTTGTTGTCCTGGTTCTCCCTGGATTCGATAATTCCGGCGACGTGCACGTTGATGCCGACCGCTTCAAACTGGCTACCGATCCTGAGTCCGCGGCGGCGGGCAAAGGTGTGCCCTACCAGCGCGGCATCTGATCGTTGGAACCAGTCTTCAAAGGAACCTTCAACCACCATGAGATCGGGATTGTATTTCTGCAGGTTTTCGGGGGGCACCCCACGAAAGGTAATGACGTCGAGGCTGGCTCCGCAGTTGTTGACGGCGATCTGGATGGGAATGACCTCTCGAACTCCCTCGATCTTCTCTATAGCAGGAAGGTAGTGCTCAGGGAGCCGCGAGGTTGCCGGGCAGAAGCGATTTTCCCGGTAGACGACCAGGGTGGTGTCATCAGCGCCGGAATTTGTAACGCGGGCGAGGGAGTGCTGCATGGTNTCCACCGCAGTGAAGAGAAACATCCCGGCAGCAACCCCCGCCATGGTCAGAAAGGAGCGAAGACGATACCGGAAAATATTCTTGAGAGCGAGGGAGAGCATAAGGAGGTATCCGGTTGTCATGACCGCCCGGGGCTGACGAGCTGCCCCTTCTCAAGATGGAGGGTACGATCTGCCACGGCAGCAGCTTTCGGGTCGTGGGTGACCATCACAATGGTTTTGTCGTGATCCCGGGACAGGGAGCAAAGGAGGTCGAGGACCGCTCCAGCGGACTCTTCATCAAGGTCTCCGGTGGGTTCGTCGGCGACGAGGAGGCCTGGGTCGTGAACGATGGCCCGGGCAATAGCTACCCGCTGTTCCTGCCCCCCCGAAAGCTCGGCGGGTCGGTGGTGGGCTCGGTCGGAAAGACCTACGAGCTCGAGGGCTGCTTCCACCCTTTCCCGGCGCTGGGACCTGGTGAGTGCTTGCAGGAGGAGTGGTAGTTCAACATTTTCATAAGCAGAGAGAATCGGGACGAGATGGTAGAGTTGGAAGATGTAGCCTACATTTTGGGAGCGCCATCTTGTCAGCTGGGCACGGGACATGGTGCCGAGGTCCTGAGAGTCAATCAAGAGGTTGCCGCTGCTGGTCGTGTCAATCCCGGCGATAAGATTGAGCAGGGTGGTTTTCCCGGATCCGGATGGCCCCATCAAGGCAAGGAACTCTCCCCTCGAGACGTCAAGGCTCAGGTTCTCAAGGGGAGTAATGAGATTGCTGCCCTTGCGGAAGGACTTGGTCAGCTTACGAACTTGGATGAGACTGGTCGACATCGGTTCAGGAGGCGGTGGCTTGTCGAAGCTGTTCATGGTCGGTTAATTACCCTGATCCGCTTGTTTTCCTTCAGATCGTCGAAAGGCGGGAGGATCACCTGGTCACCCGGGCGGAGGCCCTTGAAGACCTGGATGTGTCCCTCACGATGATCAGTCCCGAGGGCCAGGGTCCGCAGTCGGGAGCGATCATTCTCAATAGTCCAGACCCGGGCCGATTCCCCGGACTGTCCAATGAGTGAGTCGNCGGGAACGAAGATGGCNAGATTCTGGCCGGTATTGGTGGAGCTGGCAGCTCCGGAGGTTGAACCGCTCCCCGGGTGGAAGGCGGCCCGGACCAGCATTCCGGGTCGCAGACGAACGTCTGGTTCGTTCAGGCGGACCTTGGCTTGAAGGGTATTACGCTGGAGGTCGGCCTCGCCCACGATGCGGGTGACTTCTCCCTTGAAGCGGGTGTCCGGCAGGAGATCGGTAGTGAGGGTAACGGGCTGGCCAATCCTCAGGCCAGCGGCTTCAGAAAGAGGAACATCAATACGGGCTTGAAGTTTTTCAGGGTCGTAGAGCTCTACAATGTTGGCGCTTTTCGGGTCATCACTCGTTAACATGCGTTTTTTTCCTGGCGCCGCGTGAAGATGAAGAACGATTCCGTCGATGGGAGCCCTGATGACCGTTCTTTCAAGTGCCAGTTTTTTGCGGGCAAGTTCCGTCTGGGCTGCNCTGATTTTGGCCTTCACNGAAAATTCCTCCAGGTTGACCTTGTTGATCTTGGCAATCACCCCGGAGAGTTCGGCGGTTCTTTCGTCAATGACCGCCTTCTGGGCATCCACCTTGAGTTGTGCCTGCCGGACCTCCCGGGCAGATACCGATCCGGGAGCGACTGAGGAAAGCCGGGTCGATACATCGAGTAGTTCCGCGTGCATGGCTTCCGCCGATTCGATCCGTTTCTGGACGGCCTGCATCTCGGCGTTGAGAACTGGAAGCTCGGCGCAGTGGGCAATCCGGGTGGCGTCAAGTGTAGCTACAAACTGGGTAGCCTCCTGGACATCCAGTTTTGCATCATCATCGATAAGGGTTGCCAGAATGTCGCCCTTTTTGACTGGTTGACCCTCCAGAACGAGAACATCCCGGACCACTCCATTGATGAGGGTTGGAACGTTAACGGCATATGGGTCAGGCTCAACCCATCCCGAGGATTGGAAGAGGAGCTCGCCCCGGTTTGACGGGCNCGGAGAGCCCGAGACCGGGTTATCGTTCTTTCCTGGGTCAAGGCGAAGAGCAATGACTGGAGCGGCAGTTACTTCAGTGGCGGGAAGAAGCCGTGATCCGAACATCAGCCCGAAGACCACAATAAAGGCAAGGAGCAGACCAAGGGGAAGGAGAAGGGCAGGCTGAGGCCTGCGCCCGGATGGGGAGGATTCCGGGTGAGGATTCTGAAGAGAAGTTAGCTTTTCGAGCGTCATGGGAATGGTCCAGGTTGGAAGCTGCATATCACAACCAGCGGATCAGGCCGGCCGGGTCGCGTAGAAACTGCGCTTAGAGAAGCGGCGAATAGCGGGATTACGACAGCAACGGTGCTGTCTGGCCTGCGCGGATCAAAGTTTCAGGACTCCTGTCCGAACGAGGACAGGAAAAGGGTCCGGTGGTGGAGAACCGCGGACGGAACCATCGAGTGAAACCGATGGCAGGGTTTGGAGAGCTTTGTCTTGAAGACCAACCGGGAGAGCTTCGGGAGCTTCCTCGAATTGTTGGAGCTGGGTGCTGGTGCCAGACCAGTTGAAGTCACCGGGATCCAGTGANAGTACAATCACGCAGTCCCGGCAGGGTTCANTGGCGGAGGCAACTTCAAACGGGCAGCAACTGGAATCCAGGGAGTGACAGGCGGATTCCTGATGGCAGCAGATGCCATTGTTCAGAANCACGTCCTGCTCGCAGAGGCAGAAGGCAAAGGCAGGGACCCTTAGCGCGATGAGAAGGATCATCGCGAGGGTAAATCCGGAACCTGTCACGCGGCGGAGCACGGCTGAGACCATACCACGGCTTGTCAGTAGGTCAATCACCCCGGATTTTCCGCAATTTCAGGCCAACCGGATCGCAGAGGGGCTCTAAAAAGTTGACCTAGCGTAATATATTTTGATAATTCCATAATTATGGAAATAAAGAAGGCAGTTCAGGCGCTGACCTCCCTTGCGCATCCCTCAAGGCTTGAGATTTTCCGCTTGCTGGTGCCCACCGGGCGNCTCTGTGCAGGAGAGTTGGCAGAGCGGATCGGCTTGCCAAGGCCCACGCTCTCATTTCATCTCAAGGAGCTTAGTCGAGCGGGCTTGATAGAGGCGGAAAGGAAGGGCCGGACAATCCATTACNGNGTATGTGTCCCGGGTTTTCGCGAGTTGATGAATTTTCTCTCGGAGGACTGCTGCCAAGGTCGGCCAGAACTGTGTTTCTCGAATGCGAGTTTGGGAGAACAGGTCGAATCCTGTTGCTGATAACAAATTACAAANACGAGGAAACGATGAGTATAAGGGTNGGAATCAACGGATTCGGGCGGGTGGGCCGGCTCGGTTTCAGGGCGGGTTGGGACGAAGAGGGTTTCGAGATTGTCCATGTTAATGAACTCAAGGGTGGCTGCAAGCTGGCTGCCCACCTCCTGGAATATGATACGGTCCATGGGCGCTGGGATCGTGACATCGAGGCAGAGGAGAACCGGTTCGTGGTGGAGGGGAAGGAAGTTACCTTCAGTGAGCGCCCGACGCCCGGGGAAGTGGACTGGGCAGGAATGGGAATCGATCTCGTGGTGGAAAGCTCAGGCGCGTTCCGCAGCCGGGAGGTGCTTCAACCTTACTTTGACGGGGGTGTCCGCAAGGTGGTAGTCGCGGCGCCGGTCAAGGAGGCGCTGAATATTGTCATGGGGTGTAATGACCAGCTCTACGATCCATCCGAGCATGACCTGGTGACCGCGGCCTCCTGTACGACGAACTGTATTGCTCCCGTGGTGAAGGTTATCCAGGAGAAGATCGGGATCGTGCATGGAATGATCACCACCCTGCATGATGTCACCAATACCCAGGTGGTGGTAGATGCTCCCCACAAGGACTTTCGACGAGCACGCTCGGCACTCAATTCCCTCATTCCCACGACCACGGGCTCAGCGACTGCGATCACGATGATCTATCCCGAATTAGAAGGTAAACTCAACGGATTGGCTGTTCGTCTTCCTCTCCTGAATGCCAGCCTCACGGATTGCGTCTTTGAACTTGCCCGTGAAACCAGTGTGGAAGAAGTGAACGGGTTCCTGCGGGAAGCTTCCGTGGGAGAACTCAGTGGAATCCTGGGATTTGAAGAGAAGCCCCTCGTCTCGGCGGACTTTGTAAACGATGTTCGTTCCGGAATCGTGGATGGTCCTGCCACCATGGTGAATGATGGGAGGCAATTGAAGGTTCTGGTATGGTACGACAACGAACTCGGGTACGCCTGCCGCCTCATGGAGCTGGTTGCCAAGGTGGTTCGGACGTTGCCCTAGGGCTCCNTTTTCCAGCTTTGAACCGAGCCCGGGCCAAAATGGATTTGCGCAACTATTCCATCGTTACGGCATCCTACTGGGGATTCACCCTTACAGACGGTGCCCTGCGCATGCTCGTCCTGCTGCACTTTCATTCCCTCGGCTACTCGTCTCTGCAACTGGCCTTCCTCTTCCTGCTTTATGAGTTCTGCGGGATGGTGACCAATCTCCTTGGGGGATGGATCGGTTCCCGGGCAGGGTTGAAGGTTACGCTCTTTGCCGGACTTGGGACCCAGGTTGCGGCTCTGATGGCGTTGTCGTTTGTGCAGTCCGACTGGGTTGAGCTTCTTTCCGTTGTCTATGTGATGGCGGCTCAGGCGCTCTCGGGGATTGCAAAGGACCTGACCAAGATGAGCTCGAAGAGCGCAGTCAAGTTGCTGGTTCCCGTGGAGAAAGGGGGGGAAGGGGACTCCGCTGCAGGCAGGGCCCTTTTCAAGTGGGTGGCTATCCTGACCGGCTCCAAGAATGCCCTCAAGGGAGTGGGCTTTCTTGCCGGGGGAGTTCTCCTGAGCTGGCTGGGGTTCGCGCCGGCGCTCTGGATGATGGCAGGTGGACTTTTTCTGTTGCTGGTGGGGGGTATCATCGGGCTGCGACAGGATCTCGGCAGGTCGAAGAAGAAGGTGAGGTTCAATCAGCTGTTCTCCAAGAGCAGGGAGATCAATCTCCTATCCCTCGCCCGTTTTTTTCTCTTTGGCTCCCGCGACATCTGGTTCGTGGTGGGGCTTCCGGTTTTTCTCAAGGAAACGCTGGGATGGAGCTTTACCGCGGTGGGAGCCTTCATGGCGGCCTGGGTGATTGGCTATGGCCTGGTGCAGGCTGGAGCTCCAGGCCTGTTGAAGTATGGCGGTCCCCGGGCAGCCCTGAGATGGGGGGCAGTCCTTGCCTTGGTGACGGCCGCCCTCGCGCTGGCAGTACAGTTGGAATTCCAGGTGGTGGCGGTGGTGCTTGGAGGCCTTGCCGTGTTCGGGGTCGTCTTCGCGTTGAACTCGGCGGTCCACTCGTACCTCATCCTGGCCTATACTGATTCGGACAAGGTGGCTCTTAATGTTGGGTTCTACTACATGGCGAATGCGGGGGGGCGCCTGGTAGGGACCCTGCTTTCCGGCCTGATTTACCTGGGAGCTGGATTGCCGGGCTGCCTTTGGGCCAGTGCAGGGTTCGTCGCGGTCGCGGTAATCCTGACAGCCGGTCTACCGCGGGAAGGAACGGCGTGAGAGAGGTGGTTGATCCCCGGGCCCCTCGTGGGGACAGAAAAGGCGGTGAAGCCGCTGGCTTCACCGCCCTTTGAGAAGGACTGGGTTCGGAGAGGCGCCTTGGTTAGTTGGCGCTTATGCTGACATCGTCGATGGACAGGCCGCTGAAGGCATCTGCACTGTTATCACTGATGAAGTTGAATTCGAGGATGATCGTCTCGCCGATGGCAGCGGGGTCCACTGGGATTTCGATGGTGGTCCAGTCGACATCAAAGACTGTCATGTCCAGTTCAACCGCTGCTCCGAGTTGCACCTGGTCCGAAGCACGAAGGAAGCGGACCTGGGCCGTATCAGCAAATCCGTCCGCATCCCGGAAGGCCTCGAAGCTCAGTTCCGCCCCGGGCACTGAGGTCAGGTCGATGGCAGGTGAGCGAAGGGAGATGTCAGAGTCTGTTCCGTAGTCACCGAGGTTGGTGCTCCAGGCATTGGCAGAACCTCCAGCCCCCTCGAGGGGACCGGTGGATCCGACCGGAGCTCCCAGCTCCCAAATGGTATTCCCAATCTCGTCATTAACCAAGGTGGTCCAGTCTCCGGCCCCTGACTCGAAGTCGTCAGAGAAGAGAGCGGGCACCGGTCCGGCCAGGAGACGGTAGACACGCTTTGGATCATCCGGCCTTGGGATGCTGTGCTCATTCATCGGCAGGGTGGCGACCAGGTTCTGTAACCCGGCTACGGGTGTCCAGGTTTCAGGCAGCCCATCATTTGCCGGGTCATTAGAGGTAACGACGGTATAAACCTCGGAGGCAAAGCTGTTCCATTGGAAGGTCAGGATGTCTCCGCCATCATCACTTGAGACCACGAAATTGTGAACGTCAGTCGAGGTAGTGGCGATGGCCAGGTTATCGATGAGAACAGTTTCGGTTGCCCCCCCGGTCCGGGCGGAGAAAGCCCAGATGTATGAGTCGTCAGCGGTGAAGTCCGGAATTTCGAGATCCACGATCTCGACCGGGTTGGCCAGGCCGGTGATACTGGCATTGAGGGTCCCCGCATTACCATTCCAGCTGATTGTCACAGTCCCGCTCCGGGTCTCACCGTCGAGGACGGGCAAGCCAGGAACAAAGGCAAGGTCGGGATGCGCCGTGGTGTTGGTTGCCACGTTGACTCCGGCTTCGCCGGCTCCATTGTCCCAGGTGTCGATCTCCACGGAGAGCCATGGGATATCTGCTCCCCATGCCTCTTCCCCGGCTCCGTTCGCATCATTTGCATTTGTCCCGGTAGGATTGGTGAGAGGGGGAATGGCTCCGTAGGAAATGGCAAAACCATCAGCTGGATTCTGACCCGCGCTATCGATGACGGTGTAGTCGAAGGTCATGGTCCAGGAATCCGCTGATCCGCTGAGGGCAGGGGTCCGGAAGGAGGCGTGAGTGCTTCCGACTCCATCCTCGGACAGTCTCAACTGGTCATCCTGAATCGAAGCGGGGCCGTTGTTGCTGCCGATCTGGCTGCCGTCACAGAGATCCGTGGTCCCATTGGGGAATCCATCAAAATCCTGGATGTAGGAGGTTGCATTAGCTCCGGGGCCACCACCACCGTTGGGGTCCGCCCCGAGGGCTACTTCCACTCCGTCAGGGCAGAGATCTCCATCGCTGTCGGTCTCGAGAGGATTCGATCCGGTGTCATTGGCATCAACGAAAGTGCCGGTATTACTCTCGACTCCATCGCTGAGGCCGTCCCCGTCGGTGTCGGGATTGGTAGGATCGGTGCCGGTATCGGAGGCATCCACGAAGGTTCCGGTCCCGGTCTCGGCTCCGTCTACAATCCCGTCATCGTCGCTATCGGGATTAGTGGGATCCGTGAGGGAATTGAGTTCTTCAAGATCAGTGGAGCCATCGTTATCGAAGTCTCCGTCCCCTGAGAGCTGAGTCAGGTCGTTGATGCCAACCCAGGAAGTCTCCCATGCGTCCGGCAGGTCATCCCCATCGGTATCCTCCGACCTGACCCCGATGGGATAGACCGGTGGACTACCAGCGTCGGTGTCACCGATGGCGACAATTCCGTTGATCCCGGGTCCGCTGATGCCAACATCAGTCCAGTCCCCTCCACCCTGTTCGCCGAAGACGTTGTCGAATGGGAAGATGCCGGGGGTGCTGATGGTGAATGAATTGACCTGGTTCTGCGGACAGCAGTTGTGCTGGGCCGTCACCTGACCATCCGCGGTATCCATTATGAAGTAGTTGGTGTCATCCGCTCCGAGGTGAATGTTGTAGGTTCCCGGTGCAAAGGACGACATGTCGAGATAGCCGTTGTAACGGACGGTGAAGTTCTCCCCGCCCCCGTCAGCCCATGACCGGTCCCGGGTGGAAATAGCGGCTCCTCCAACCCCGTGACTGGTCAGGGGTTCGATTGCATCGAAGGAGCGCTGGGGAGCCGGATCCCCGGAGGTGTGCACATCGTAGTTGTTCTGGGCGTTGTTATTGAAGATAACGCCTCCACCGTAGTGGTTCTCCTGGTAGTTGATCCCGAGCTGGGTGAAGTCCGGTCCGTAGGCGCCGGGGACAAGCTCATTGATGGGGATAAAGGAGGGCTGGACGATCAGAACGTCCGGGGTGCTATTCGGATCGTTGGGATCTGTATTCTCCTCCACTTCGAATCCGTCAAGAGCCTCATCACCGTCGGTGTCGGAGTTCAGCGGATCAGTGCCGGTGTCGCTGGCACTTACAAAGGTTCCGGTGCCGGTCTCCACGCCATCGAGCAGTCCGTCCTGATCGCTATCGCTGCTCGTGGGGTCCGTTCCGGCAGTTGTTTCAGCCCCGTCAAGCAGGCCATCATCGTCGGTGTCATCATCAGTGGGGTCCGTGCCGGCAGTGAATTCTGTCACATCGGGAGATCCATCCTGATCGAAATCCCCGGTAGCGGTTAGCTGATCGAGGTCATTAATGGCTGCCCACTGGTCTTCCCATGCATCAGGCATTCCATCTCCATCGGAATCAGTGGTGTCTCCGGTTATGGGATAGACCGGAGGGCTTCCATTTTCGGTGTCACCGAGGGCCACGATCCCGGGGATGCCCGGCCCGCTGATCGCAATGTCGGTCCACTCACCGCCACCCTGCTCGCCAAACACATTGTCGAAAGGGAAGATTCCCGGGATTGAGATGGTAAAGGGCTGCTGTCGCTCGGCGCAACAGTCCACATCGTCCGCGATGACCGTTCCGTCCGCGGTGTCCATGATGAAGTAGTTGGTATCATCAGAAACAATGTGAATCGTGTACTGGCCCGGGGCGTAGCCGCTCATGTCGAGATATCCGTTGTATCGAACTGTGAAGTTGTCACCACCGCCACCAACAAAGGGGCTATTACGGGTGGAAAAGTTCCCACCGGGACCGTGGCTCGTCCAGGGGACGATCGCGTCCACCGATGAATTCGGAGCAGGGTCTCCAGAGACGTGAATATTGTAGTTATTGAAACTCTGCCCATTCAATATCGTGCCAGCCCCGTATTTGTTCTCCTGGTAATTGATCCCCGTCTGGGTCAGGTCCGGACTGTATACTCCGCCAGGGACCTCGTTGATGGGGACAAAAGATGGCTGAATGGTGACAAGGGAGGGAGTGCTGTCCGCATCATTTGGATCGGTGTTTTCCGTGATTTCCAAGGCATCAGAAGCCCCATCGCCGTCTGTATCGATACTGAGCGGATCGGTCCCGGTGTCATTGGCATCGATGAAAGTCCCGGTGCCGGTCTCGACTCCATCAAGCAGGCCGTCGCCGTCAGTGTCGGGATTTGCTGGATCAGTTCCGGCAGCCTTCTCCTGCCCATCATTGGATCCATCATTGTCTACGTCAGGCTCGGTCGGGTCGGTCCCGTCGACATACTCATCGGGATCGTTGACGCCATCTTCG